>JBJTPA010000135.1:0-4536 GCA_046074885.1 Planctomycetaceae bacterium | reverse complement strand
CGGATCGCCCCCGCCTCGGCGGCGGCGGCGTAGGCGGCCCGGCCCGCGGCCGCGCCGACCTCGCGGGCCGCCAGCTCCCACGCGGCGTGCACCTCCGGGGGCTTCGGCCACAACGTGGCGGCGTTGCCGAGGTAGCGCCGCGACGGCGCGGGGGCCGAGGTCATCGTCAGCCCCCGATCTGGTACATGGCGCGGGCCGGCCGCTCGAAGCCGGGCGCGCCGATCCCGTGGGCGGCCGCCTTTGCCGCGACGCACTCGCGGAGGAGCGCCGCGAGGGCCGCGTCGTCGCCGCCGCCCCGCAGCACCGCGCGGGCGTCCCACTCCGTGATCGAGAACAGGCAGTTGCGGAACTGGCCGTCCGCCGTGAGCCGCAGCCGGTCGCAGCGGTCGCAGAAGGGCCGCGACACCGGGTCGATGAAGCCCACGCGGCCGCCGTCCACCCAGCGGTAGTCCCGCGCGGGCTGGCCGGCGTCGGTCGCCGTCTCGGCCACGAGGGGACCGATCTCCCGCTCGAGGATCGCCCGCACCTCGGCCCCCGACAGCACCCGCGAGCCGTCCCAGGTGCCGTCGGCGTCGAGCGGCATGAACTCGATGAACCGCAGGTGAAAATCCTCGCGCCGGCAGAACCGGGCCAGCGGCACGATCTCGGCCTCGGTGAGCCCGCGGATGCTCACGGCATTGACGCGGATCGCCGCGAAGCCCGCCCGCTTCGCCGCCGCGAGGCCGGCGAGCACGCGGTCGAGGCCGGGCCGCCGCGCGATCCGCTCGAACGCGTCGGACCGGAGCGCGTCGAGGCTGACGTTGAGCCGGCCGAGCCCGGCGGCCCGCAGGTCGTCGGCCTGCCCGGCGAGCAGCAGGCCGTTGGTCGTGAGCGCCACCTCCTCGATGCCCGGCACGGCCACCAGCAGCCGCACGAGCCCGGCCAGGTCGCGCCGCAGGAGCGGCTCGCCGCCGGTGAGCCGGATCGTGCGGACGCCGAGGCCCGCGGCGACGGCCGCCACGCGGGCGATCTCCTCGAAGGAGAGCAGTTCCTCGCGGTCGCGGAACACGACATCCGCGGGCATGCAGTAGGTGCAGCGCAGGTTGCACCGGTCGGTGACGCTCACGCGGAGGTCGGTGTGGACGCGGCCGAAGCCGTCCACGAGTCCGCGCCTCTCTCCCTCTCCCTCCGGGAGAGGGTCGGAGACCGGGTGGTGCCGCCCTTCTCCCTCTCCCTCTGGGAGAGGGCCGGGGTGAGGGTGCCTGGTCATTGGGAGCACTCCACGATGCCGCCGGGCTCGCCCCCCGGATGCACCCACTCGCGGCGGCCGTCCTCCCATTCCTCCCGCTTCCAGATCGGCACGTCGGCCTTGATCCGCTCCATGAGCCACTCGGCGGCAGCGAACGCCGCCGCGCGATGCGGCGCGCTCGTGGCGAGGGCCACGGCAGCCTCGCCGACCGCCACGCGGCCCAGGCGGTGCTCGACCGCGCAGGCGATGAGGCCGAACCGCACGACGGCGTCCGCGCAGAGCCGCGCGAGCGACTCCTCGGCGAGCGGCCCGTGCGCCTCGTACTCGAGGCTGCGGGTGACCGCCCCGTCGGTCACGCCCCGCGCCGTGCCGATGAACAGCACCGCCGCGCCCGCGGCCGGGTCGGCGACCGCGATCCGCAGCCGGTCGGTCTCGATCCGCACCTCGACGAGCGCGGCCCCGCCGCCTCCCGTCCCCGACCCGCCGTCGCCGCCGCGCACCACGAGCATCTCAGCCTCCGCTCACCGGGGGCAGGATGGCCACGTCGGCGCCGGCCGGCACGGCGTCGCGGTCGCCGGCGTGGCGGCCGGCGACGACGACCGCGCTGCGGGCGAGGAGCGCCGCCGCCGCGGGTGCCCGCGCCGCGAACGCGGCCCGCAGGTCGGCCACCGTGCCGCCGGCCCACGGCACCTCGACGGTCCTCGCGCCGGCGGCCTCCGCGAGGCCCGCGAAGACGGCGACCCGCAACGGCGGGATCGGGTCGGAGGAGCCGCGTGGCGGTTCGTCGTGCATGGCCGGCACCCCGGGGCGGTTCGTGCTGCGAGTCGCCGCTTCAGCTCGTCGTGAGCCTGCCGCTCGGCGCCGTCAGCAGGTCGTCGAGGCCGTCGGGCCCCGGTCCGACCGCGAGCCCCCAGGCCTTGGCGAGCAGCTTGACCGGGTGGACCGTCGGCGTCTCGGTGCCCTGCTCCATTTGTATCCGGCACGCGCTGCACTCGGTAGCGCCGACGCCGTCGCCCCCGCGGACCGCGGCCATCACGCCGCGGCCGATGCGGAGGCTCGCGCGGTAGTTCGCCCGGGCCAGGCCGAAGGTGCCCGCCATGCCGGAGCAGCCGCGGTCGATCGGCCGCACGTCGAGCTCCGGCACGAGCCGCAGCAGCCGCTCGGCCGGGGACGTGCCCCCCGCGGTCCGCACGTGGCACGGGGCGTGGTAGTGCACCCGCGCGGCCAGCGGGGCGAAGTCGAGCCGCAGGGCACCCTCGCGGTGCAACTCCCAGAGGTACGTCGTCGCGTCGGTCGTCGCCGCGACGACACGATCGAGGTCCTCGTCGTCCACGAGGAGCGGGAAGTCGTGCGTGAGGCACGTCACCGCCGCCGGCTCCGTGGCCACGATCCGGTAGCCGAGCCGGACCGCGTCGGTGAGCACCCGCATGTTGATCCGCGCCGCCCGCCGCGCCGCGTCGAGGTCGCCCGCCGACACGAGCGGCATGCCCGCCGCGACCTGCCGCGGGTCGATGAACACGCCGACGCCGTGCCGCTCCAGCACCTCGACGAACGCCCGCGCAAGCGCGGGGTCGTGCCGCCGCGCGTAGGTGTCGAGGAAGTAGAGCACCCGCGGCCCCCCGCGCCGCGACGGCTTCGTGAGGCCGCGGCGCGCGGCCCAGCGGAGCACCTGGTTGCCGGTGAACCGCGGCAGCTTCCGGCCCCGGGCGATGCCCAGCACCTTCTCGATCACCCACCGGGCCCGCGGATCGGCGATGGCACGGTTGGCCAGCGGCGCGAGCGCCCCGCCCCAGGCCGAGAGCGCGTCGGCCCGCGAAAGGAGCCAGGCGCCGAGGTCGAGCCCGTCGGCCGCGACGTGGGCCGCCTTGAGCTCCGTGACGAGCGCGGGGATGTCCACGCCCGCGGAGCACTCGGAGCGGCACTGGTGGCAGTTGAAGCAGGTGTCGGCGAGCGCCCGCAGCGCGTCGCCGGCGAGCGCCTGCGGCTCGAGCCGGCCCGCGAGCGCGGCGGCCACGAGGTTCGCCTTGGCGCGCGGCGACGCCTCCTCGGCGGGATCCTCGCGGTAGCGCGGGCACATCCGCTGCCCCGCCGCGAGCGTGCGGCAGCCGCCGCAGCCGTTGCAGGCGTCCACCTCGGCGACCAACCGCTCGGCGGACCAGCCGAGCACCGGCAGCGGCGGCGGCCCGGGCCGCGACTCCGGCGCGACAGCCGGCACGAGCGCCGGCCGGAACTCCCCCGCCGCCCCGTCGGCCGGCACGACCCGCCCGGGGTTGAGGATGCCCGCCGGGTCGAAGATCCGCTTCACGTCGGCGAACACCGCGGCGAGCTCCGGGAACAGCCGCGCGAAGAACGGCGTCCGCGACAGGCCGAGCCCGAGTTCGCCGCCGATCGTGCCGCCGAAGCCCGCGACCTCGGCGTAGACCGCCTCCGCGAGCGCCTCGAGCCGCGCCCGCTCGCCGGCCGCCCGCGGGTCGGCGTAGGGCCGCACGTGCAGCTGGCCGTGGCCGACGTGGCCGAAGACCATGGCCGTGAAGTCGCAGCGATTGAGCGCCTCCTGCAGCCGCCGCAGGAACTCCGGCACCGCCGCCGGGGGCAGGACGATGTCCTCGATGAAGGGCACGGGCCGCACGGTGGCCCGCACGCCCGAGAGCGTCGCCACCGCCGACCGCGACAGCTCCCAGAAGAACGCGGCATCGACCTCGTCGTCGGCGCGGCGCACGTCGATGCAGCCGGTGCGCGGCCGCTGCATCGCGGCGATCGCCTCGTCGAGCCGCGCGGCGCACTCGGCCGGCTCGTCGGCCGTGAACTCGACGAGCAGGCCGGCCTCGGCGACCGGCGGGATGAGCAGGTCCACCGCCGGCTTCGTGCCCCGCGCGAGCGCGAGGTGCCGCTTGTCGAAGAGGTCGCAGGCGCTCGGGCCGAGCGCCCGCACGGCGCCGGCCGCCTCCGCGGCACGGTCGAGCGAGTCGAAGAGCAGCAGCCCGACCGCGGTGGCCGCGTCGGCCGGCACCGTGCAGAGCGTGGCCTCCGTGACGATCCCGAGCGTGCCCTCGGAGCCGCACAGGAGCCGCGGGAGGTCGATGAAGCCGGCCGCCTCGAGGTCGTGGAGCCCGTAGCCGCCGTGCGAGAACCGCGTCGGCGGCTGGAAGCGGGCGATCGTGCCGCGGGCGGCGTCGAGCAGCGCGGCGACGCCGCCGGCGAGCGTGGCGAGCCGCGTCGCCGGCGCCGGCCCCCGCGCCGTGGCCGCGTCGGCCGGCGCCGGCGTGATCTCGACCACCTCGCCGTCGGCGAGCACGACCTGCGCCGCC
>JBJTPA010000134.1:0-5908 GCA_046074885.1 Planctomycetaceae bacterium | reverse complement strand
GCGGCGGCCGCGCCCCGTCCCCACGCGGCGGTCGCCGCGTGCTCGGCCGCGCCCGCCGCCCCGCTGGCCTTCCCCGGAGGTGCCTGACATGCATTCGCCCGATCCGATCGCCGCTTCGGTCCCAGCCCCGACTCCCAGCTCGCCCCGCGACCGCGACAACCGCTTCTACACCCTCGTGGCCGGCGGGGCGAAGACGCGGCTCCTGGAGCAGTTCCTCGACCTCGGCATCCCCGAGCTGCTGGGGGCCGCCGGCCCGCAGCCCGCGACCGAGATCTGCACCCGGCTCGGCATCGACCTCACCCGCGGCTGGAAGTTCCTCCACCTGCTCGCGCTCTGCGGCCTGCTCGTGGAGCGCGGGGCCGAGCGGGGCGGCGACGACGCGGTCTATGCGCTCTCGCCGGAGGCCGTCGAGTACTTCGGCCCGCGGGGCGACGAGGGCTGGTTCTTCCGAGACGTCGTGAACTACTGGCGCAACGTTGCGGTGCTGCCGATGGGCGACGTGCTCAAGGGCCTGCCTCTGCCCGAGGCGGTCCGCTGGCCACCGCCCGGGCCCGAGGCCGCCGAGCACCTGGAGACCTGGATGCGGGTGACGGCCGAGGGCGCCATCCGGTCGCTCGAGCGTTCGGACGCGATGGCGGGGGCACGGCGGCTGCTCGACGTCGGCGGCGGCGACGGCACGATCGGCTGCGCGCTGGCGAAGCGACATCCGGGCCTCGACGTCACGGTGTTCAACCTGCCGGCCTCGGCCGCGATCGCCCAGCGCACGATCGGGTTCCACGGGCTGGCCGACCGGGTGCGGACGCACGCGGGCGACTTCCTCGCCGACGAGTTCCCGGGCGGGTTCGACCGCGTGCTCTTCAGCCGGGTGCTCACCGACTGGGCGCCGGACGTCTGCGCCATGCTCATGGAGAAATCCCGCCGCGCCCTGGCACCCCGCGGCCGGCTCGTGATCAACGAGGCGCTGGTGGACGGCAACCTCGACTACGCGATCGCCTGGGAGTTCCGCTACGTGTTCTACGACACGTTCGGCAGGGCCGTGTTCAAGCCGCTCGACGTCTACCGGCGACTGCTCGCCGACGCGGGCTTCGTCGTGGTGCACGTGACGCCGATGAGCGACGAGTCGTTCTACAGCGTCATCGAGGCGGCACCGGCCTGACGCACGCGCCCCGCCGACATCAGCCCGCGCGGCCCAGGAACCAGTGGAACGAGTCGGCGAGCGCGAGCCACGAGGCCTCGATCACGTTCTCGCTCACGCCCACGGTGCCCCACACGGCCGCGCCGTCGGTGCTCTCGATCGACACGCGGACCTTCGCGGCCGTCCCCTCCTGGGCGTTGATCACGCGGACCTTGTAGTCGAGCAGGTGCATCCGCGCGAGTGCGGGGTAGTCGGCGAGGAGCGCCTTCCGCAGGGCGGCGTCGAGCGCGTTCACGGGGCCGTCCCCCTCGGCCACCTCGTGCCGCAGGCCGCCGGCGACCTCGATCTTCACGGTGGCCTCGGTCCGCACGCCGGCGCCGTCCGCGGCCCGGCTCTCGACCTCGACGTGGTAGGCCAGCTTCTCGAAGGCCGGCCGGAACGTGCCCGCGCAGCGGTCCACGAGCACGTCGAACGAGGCGTTGGCCGCCTCGAACTGCCAGCCCTCGTTCTCGAGCCGGCAGACCTCGGCGAGCACGGCGTCGAGCAGCGTGCGGTCGGCCTTGACGTCGGGCCGCGTGACGAGCGCGGCGATGTTGGACCGGCCCGAGAGCTCGCTCACGAGCACCCGCCGCGAGTTGCCCACGGCCTCGGGGGCGATGTGCTCGTAGGACTCGGCGGCCTTGCTCACCGCGTGGACGTGCATGCCGCCCTTGTGGGCGAAGGCGCTCGAGCCCACGAAGGGCTGGCCGGCGCGGTAGCCCATGTTGGCCGTCTCGTAGACGAAGCGCGAGAGTTCCGTGAGATGCCGCGTGCCCGTCCCGCCGAGCACCGCGTATCCCGGCAGCTTGAGGGCCAGGTTCGCGACCACCGAGATCAAGTCGGCGTTGCCGCACCGCTCGCCGATGCCGTTGATCGTGCCCTGCACCTGCACGGCGCCCGCCACGACCGCGGCGAGCGAGTTGGCCACGGCGAGGTCGCAGTCGTTGTGGCAGTGGATGGCGACGGCGGCCGGGTGTCCGGCGGCGGCGAGGGCCTCCCGGGCCGCGGCGGTGAGCCGGCCGATCTCGTCGGGCAGCGTGCCGCCGTTGGTGTCGCAGAGCACGATCCGCGTCGCGCCGGCCGCTGCCGCCGCGAGGATCGTGGCCCGGGCGTAGTCGGCGTCGAGCTTCCAGCCGTCGAAGAAGTGCTCGGCATCGTAGAACACCGCGCGGCCGGCGGCCCGGAGGTGGGCCACCGTGTCGCCGATCATGGCGAGGTTTTCCTCCCGCGACACGCCGAGCACCTCGGCCACGTGGAAGGCGGAGGTCTTGCCCACGATCGTCACCACGCTCGTGCCGGCGTCGAGGAGCGCCTGCATGCCGGGGTCGGCGGCGGCGGTCATGCCCCGGCGGCGGGTCATGCCGAAGGCGGCCACCCGCGAGCGGGAGAGCGAGAGGCCCTTCACCCGCTCGAAGTACTGGGCGTCCTTGGGGTTCGAGAGCGGGTAGCCGCCCTCGACGAAGTCCACGCCCGCCTCGTCGAGCCGCTTCGTGATCGCGAGCTTGTCCTCCAGCGAAAAGTTCACCCCCTCGCCCTGCGAGCCGTCGCGGAGCGTCGTGTCGTAGATCTCGATGGTGCGGGAATCAGCCATGCGAATAGCGTAGTCTGGCCCGCGAGCCCCCGAAATCCGCCCCCGTTTGCGGGCCGCACGACCGGCCCGCCGCTCCCGTGTCACACCGCCTGTTCATCGCCGTGGACCTGCCGGAAGCCGTGCGGCGGCGGCTCGCGCGGCTCGTGGCCGACGCACCGCGCGGGGTGCGGCCGGTCCGGCCGGAGCAGATCCACCTCACGCTCCACTTCCTCGGCGACGCGGACGACGCCGCGATGGTCTCGCTCGCGACGGCGCTGGGCCGCGTGGACCAGCCTGCGTTCGCGATCGACCTGGTCGGCATCGGCGTCTTCCCGTCGCGGGGCCGCCCGGCCGTGCTCTGGGCCGGCGTCGCCGAAAGCGAACCGCTGCGGTCGCTCCACGGGGCGGTCGCCGACGTTCTCATGGACTGCGGGTTCACGCCGGAAACGCGGCCGTGGGCGGCCCATGTCACGCTCGCCCGGCTGGCGCCGCAGGTGCCGCGGGAGTGGACGGCGGAACTCCTCGAACGTCATCGCGGAGCCACGGAGCGGGGCATCGCGGTGACGGCCATCCGTCTCTACGAGAGCACCCGCTTCCCCGAGGGCACGGTCCACGCACCCGTCGCGACCATCGCGCTCGGCAGAGCGTAGGATCCGGGAGTCGGTGTCACGAAGCGCTCGTCAACCGCACCGGCTCGAACCGGTGGACGTCGATCAGGCAGTCGGCCAGCGACATCGGCGATCCGGCCTTCGCCCCTCGCCTACGCCGCAGCCCGGTTGACGCCACGATCGCAAGCGACGGGCACGCGGGCGGCCGGCCGACGGGTCGTCAGGCGAGGATCTCGCGGACGACGTGACCGTGGACGTCGGTGAGCCGGAAGTCGCGGCCCTGGAACCGCCAGGTGAGCTTCGTGTGGTCGAAGCCCAGGAGGTGCAGGATCGTGGCCTGCAGGTCGTGCACGTGCACCGGGTCGGCGGCGACCTTGAAGCCGAGGCCGTCGGTCGCGCCGTGGACGTGGCCGGCCTTCACGCCGCCGCCCGCCATCCACACGGTGTAGCAGTCGGGATAGTGGTCGCGGCCGAGCACGTCGCTGCCCGCCGTGCGGCCCTCGCGGAACGGCGTGCGGCCGAACTCACCGGTGCAGAGCACGAGCGTGTCGTCGAGCAGGCCGCGGGCCTCGAGGTCCTCGATGAGCGCGGCGGCCGGCTTGTCGAACGTGGCGGCCTTCTTCGTGAGGCCGTCGCGGATGTCCTCGCCGGGGTTCGTGCCGTGGAAGTCCCAGCCCCAGTCGAAGAGGTGCACGAACCTCACGCCCTGCTCCACGAGCCGCCGCGCGAGCAGGATGTTGTTGGCGAGGCTCGAGCCGCCCGGCTGGGCGCCGTAGGCCTCGAGCACGTGCTTCGGCTCCTTCGAGATGTCCATCACGCCGGGCACGCTCGCCTGCATGCGGTAGGCCAGCTCGTACTGCGCGATCCGCGTCACCGTCTCGGGGTTGCCGAGCTCGCGGGCCTGGAGCTCGTTCAGGTCCTTGAGCGCGTCGAGCGTCTTCCGCCGCAACTCGCGGTCCATGCCCGGGGGGTCGGAGACGTAGAGCACCGGGTCCCCCTTCGAGCGGCACTGCACGCCCTGGTAGACGCTCGGCAGGAAGCCCGAGCCGAAGCTGCTCGTGCCGCCGTTGGGCTGCACGCCCGAGGAGATGAGCACGACGAAGCCGGGCAGGTCGTGGTTCTCGGTGCCGAGGCCGTAGGTCACCCACGAGCCGAGGCTCGGCCGGCCCGACCGCGGCGAGCCGGTGTAGACGAGCAATTCGGCCGGCGCGTGGTTGAACTGGTCGGTGTGCATGCTCTTCACGAAGCAGAGCTTGTCGGCCACACGGTGGAGGTTGGGGATCGCGTCGGAGAGCTCGATGCCGCTGGCGCCGCACTTCGCCCAGGTCCGCCGCGTGCCCAGGAGCTTGGGCGTGCCGCTCGTGAAGGCGAAGGTCTTGCCGGCCAGGAACTCCTGGGGGCACTCCTGGCCGTCGTGCTTCACGAGCTCGGGCTTGTGGTCGTAGAGGTCGAGGTTCGGCGGCGAGCCGGTGAGGTGGATCACGATCATCCGCTTGGCGCGGGCGGGCAGCGGGGGCGTCCGCGCGGCCAGCGGGTCGGCGGGCGTCGCGGCGGCCGAGCCCCCGGCGGCCGTGCCCCCGAGGAGGTCGGCAAGCGCGACCGCCCCGATCCCGCCCCCCATGCCGCCAAGCAGCTGGCGGCGGGTGGCGAGGAGCCGATTTTCGAGGCGGGGATCCATGCGGGGTTCTCCTGCGTCACGGGTTGAAGTGATCGGCATCACAGGATGCGATGCGTCGACCGTGGCAACCCTTGGCGTTTCCACCGGTCGACCGAGCGGGAACGGGCGGAGATGCCTTTCCCGCGACAGGGCTTACGGACACATGAAGGTTTCGTCGAGATTGAGGATCACGTTGGCGACCACCGTCCAGGCGGCGAGGTCGGGCACGTCGGCGGCGAGTTCGGCGGGCGGGGCGCCGAGCGGGTCGGTCGCCATCTGCTGCGCGGCCGCCGCGTCGGCTTGATACTCGGCCGCCGCCTCGTCGTGGAGCCGCACGAGCCGCTCGACCTCCGCGGCCGTGGGCTGCCGGGCGAGCACGAGCCGGAAGCCGCGGGTGGCTCGGGCCGAGGCCGAGGCGCCCCCCTCGCGGACCATCCGCCTGGCGAGCGCCTGCGCCGCCTCGACGTAGACCGGGTCGTTGAGCGTGACGAGCGCCTGCAGCGGGGTGTTGGTCCGCGGGCGGCGGACGGTGCAGACCTCGCGGTTCGGCGCGTCGAACGTGGCCATCGACGGATACGGGTTGCTCCGCCGCCAGGTCGTGTAGATCGCGCGGCGATGGCGGTCCTCGCCGGTGCTCGTCTTCCAGTCGATGCCGCCGCCGAAGGCCGCGGAGAGGCCCATGCTCGGCTGGGGCGGATTGACGCTCGGGCCCCCCTTCTTCCGCGACAAAAGCCCCGCCGCGGCGAGGGCCTGGTCGCGGATCACCTCGGCCGGGAGGCGGACGCGCGGCCCCGAGGCGAGGAGGCGGTTGTCGGGGTCGCGGGCCGCGACGGCCGGGTCGGGGCGCGACGCGCGGCGGTAGGCGGCGCTCGAGACGATCTCGCGGAGGATCGCCTTGG
>JBJTPA010000133.1:0-40445 GCA_046074885.1 Planctomycetaceae bacterium | reverse complement strand
ATTCGTGCGTGGTCTGTTGGTTGGCAGCGATCCGTAGAACGCCGCTGGGCTGCATCGCGAGGTAGCCGATGATCGTTGTTTCGAGGTAAACGGTTGGATTCATCAATCACCCGAGGATGCTCAGAGGCTCGCCAGAACGGCAAAGATCAAAGGCTCGCGGCCCACGGGTTAGCAATCACCCACGACGATGCCCGCGAGTCCTTTGCATCGTGTGGTTAGCCCTTGCGTCGGAGCAATAGGTCATACTCCGCGTGGCTACCAATCCAGATCCAGACCATCTCTCCATCACGTTCGACCGCTAGCGCGCGATGATGCAGTCCTACACGGACCGACCAAAGCCTTCCGATCCGCTTGAAATGCAAGGACGGGTGACGCGGATCCTGAAGCAGCAACTGATAGCCGCGATCCGCCAACTGCTGAAGCTCATCTGGCAAAGCCCGATAGTGACGCCAGAAACGCGGGCTTGCTCGATGCTTCATCGATCGGTGCAGCGGCCTGCGTCCAGGTCGTCGAGGGCTTCTTGGACCAGCCAATCAAGCCGACCTGCAGCATCATCAGCGGCGATCTGGTGATCCCACGCAGCCGCATCGAACTCCGCATACCAAGCGCGAAACGCCGCCATATCGTCAGGCGACAACTGCTGGATCGCGGCTTCGATTTCTTCCACTGTGCCCATGGACGTCAGTATACCGCCAGCGACGACCGCCGCCAACGTCTCACCCGTGGGCTAACGGCAAAGATCAATGGCTCGCGGCCACAGAGCTACTCGTCATTCACGACGATGCCCGCGAGTCCATTGCATCGCGTGGTTCCGTGTGCTTTTTCACAGAGCCCGACACGATCTCTCTGCCGGAGGCCTTCTCCCGCTCACGCAGCCGCCGCCGAAACTCTGCGACTTCGCCGCCACAAGCTTCGAGGAGACGACGGCGCACCTCGTGGATTTCGGCCACCACGGGATCCGCGTAAAGCGATTCAACCAGCATCGGAGAACTCCTCGGGCGTGACAATCAGCGGCGGCAGGAACCCTTCGGCTCTGAACGTCTCGTACAGGGCGGGCAGCAAATCCGCATTTGCGATGTGCTTGCAGTTCCAAGTCAGCAAGTAGTCTACGCCAGCGGTGGCCGCCAAGGCGACGTGCTGGGCATCTGCCGCTGCTTTTTCTGGCAACAGATGCCGGGCGATGAGGAGATCGGCAAGTCGGTCAGCTTCCGCCGATTCGCCAAGGAGCGGCAAGCCTTCGAGGAGACGCAGGCGGTCCGCTGCTGCCGCGGGATCGCCCGCCCCAGCCTCATCAAGCACCAACTGGCTGATGTAGAGGTCAAATCCCTCGCGACGCTGTTGCCACCAGCGACGTGTCAGTTCTTGGCGGGCTTGAAATACAACGTCGGACGCGGATCGAGCGGTCAGGTACCCAACAATCGACGTCTCGACGTAAATCGCACTCATAACGGATTCACTGTCTCACGGAACATCGGCGATCAATGGCTCGCGGCCCCCGACTCAACCATCGCCCACGATGATGCCCGCGAGTCCATTGCATCGCGTGGTTCTGGACTCACACCGCTACAGGCCAAGCCATTTACGAACAACCGTCGCAACCGCATCCATCTGGTCGGGTGCCAGCACGCCAAGGCGCCGCACAAGTTTGGCGTGTGGGATCGAGATGATGTTCTGCGCATCAAAGACGCCTGGCTTTAGGAATTGGGCTGGAACCGCGACCTCAAAACCAGATCCCCTCGCGCTTGTTGTGTGGGCGACAACGGTCGCGAGCACCCTGTCATTGGGGCCAACCGCCGGGACACTGAATATCAAGCAGGGCCGGATCTTTGCGACCATGCCCAGGTCGACGAGCCACACTTCACCGCGGAGAGGATTCGCCATCGCCAGCCTCTCGCGCGTCTAGGTCGAGAAACAACTCCTCGGCGACGGCGACAAGAGCATCGTTGCCTATGTCGCCCGCTTCGCCCTGCACGACCTGCCTCAGCAGCAGGCTGGCAGCTTCATGCTTTTCCGCATCGCTGAGCGACTGAAAGGACCGGAGAAGGTCGCGGACGGCACTGGTCATGGATGGGGTCTCACCAAGGGCATATCCAAGTGTACGCGAGAACAGGCATCAGGCCAAGGCGAACCCGGTATCCAGAACGCCGGCAATCAGCGGCTCGCGACCTTGGAGTCTCCATCAGGACCGATTTTATCGCGAGTCCGCTGCATTGCCTTGTTCGACCAGATTTGTCAGTCGGCTCCTAAATCTTTGACGAGATGTGCTGCTCGCGTCACCTCGGCAGGTTGGACACCGAGCTGCTCGACGACGATGGCCCTCAGTCTTTCCCACACATCTGTCTCATTGGGAGACTCGCCACGCTGCCGAATCGCTTGAACAATATGCGCGTGCATTTCACCAAGCACCGCGAGCTTTGCTGCATCGGCTTCCGCGAGCTCAATGCCGAACTCGTCCTCGACGGCCATGATCAACTCAACGGTGCTCAAGCCCATAGCGTGTTTTCGGTCGAACCAGTGATTGTGCGGCCCTTGGAAGCCGGCCGGCTTGGCTCGATAACGTGACGGATGGTCGAGGGCGTCGCAAGAGAAAGTCTTTGTGGCGACTTTGGTTCCGTTGCGACGCGATGCGTATCCGTGGACGCCTTGGCCGCATTATCTACTGGATAAACGGGATCGCAAAGATTGGCGGCCGGGAGACGCAGCGTGCCTAGGCCCGGCCGTCTCCGACTTGCCGCGGATCGCTCGGGCCACTGTCGCCACGGCGGAGGTCAGGAGGACGGCCCGGCCAAGCGGTCGGCGGGGCTGCGGACGCCACGGCCGCCGCGGTTCAGCACGTGGGTGTAGATCATCGTGGTCTTCACGTCGTTGTGCCCCAACAGTTCCTGCACCGTGCGGATGTCGTAGCCGTCCAACAGGAGGTGGGTGGCAAAGGAATGACGAAACGTGTGACACGTCGCCCGCTTCGTGATCCCCGCCTTGATCACGGCCTCCCGCACCGCCCGCTGGATCGCCGTCTCGTGCAGATGATGGCGGTAGAAACGGCCCGTCTCCCGATCCCGGAAGTCCGTCTTCGCCGCAAACACCCACTGCCAGACCCAATCCTGCTCGGCCGCCGGGTTCTTGCGGGCAAACGCGCCCGGCAGCACCACCCGGCCCCGATCCCTGTCCACTTCCAACAAGTGGCAGTGGCGTCGCTCCTCGAGATGCCTCGCGAGAGGCTTCCGCAGGCACTCAGGCATCACCGTCACACGATCCTTGTTGCCCTTGGCCTCCCGAACCAAGAGTTCCGATCGCTGCATGTCGAGGTCCTTGACCCGCAGCCGCAGGGCCTCGAGCAGCCTGAGCCCCGCCCCGTAGAGCAGCATGCCCACGATCCAATTCTGCCCCTTGAGGCAGCCGAGCACCCGTTGCACCTCCTCCGGGCTCAGCACGGACGGCAGCCGCGTCGGCCGCTTCGCCCGCACCACGGGCCCCAGATCCTGGAGCGGTCGCTCGAGCACCCTCTCGTAGAGGAACAACAGGCCCGCAAGAGCCTGATTCTGTGTTGAAGCGGCCACATTACCACGGACGGCGAGGTGGGTGAGGAACTCCCGCACCTCCTCCTCACCCATCTCCCCGGGGCGGCCGCCTATGGTGAAACAGGATGAATCGCTTGGCCCAGTGCACGTAGGCCTTTTCGGTGCTCGGCGAAAGATGCCGGAGCCGGATCGCGCGTCGAACGCGGTCGAGTAACCGCGGCCCGGGCCCGCAGACCCCCCGGCCGTCCACGCCATTCCCGCTCGCGTCGTCGTCCGCCATGGTGCGCACCTCGTCCGAAAAAGACGAGAACGAATGCCGCCAGGGGCAAACTGGCAAACCCTGGGCCGGGATGGCGATGGTGGCAGCCTCCCGCTCCTACGCCGCACCTGGGCCCGCGGGTCATTCAGGCCGGGCCTGACGCCCGGCGGCTCATTGCGCCGGAGCGCGAAACCGAAAAACGGAGAGGGCGGGATTCGAACCCGCGGTCCAGCTTTTGACCGGACACGTCTTTAGCAAAGACGCGCATTCGACCGCTCTGCCACCTCTCCGAACCTTCGGCATTCTCGCCGCGAACACGGGCATCCGCAAGCAGCCGTCGTGGCTTCGCGGCGGAGAGCGGCCCCAAAAATGGGAAGACCGTTTTTCCGCTGGACTCGCCCCGCCACCGCACACCTACACTTCACCGAGTCGCCACCCATCTCCTCCGGCGCACCACCCGAAGTCTCCCGGCCGTGACCCGAAACCGAACCCGCATCACCCCGCAGATCCATGCTGCCTGGCGATTCCACGCCGTTCGGGTGCCGTACTCCGGGCTCGCGGCGATCCTGGTGGCGGGCTGCGCGACGGCTGCGGCCGGCGCTGAGATCCTGTCGGAGGCCCACGCCGGCATCCGCGCCGCCGACGCCGGCCGCCACGTCGGCGTGCTCGCCGACGACTCGTTCGAGGGCCGCGAGGGGGGCACGCGGGGCGGTCGCGCGGCCGCGGCCTACATCGTCGAGCAACTCGAGAAGCTCGAACTGCGGCCGGCCGGAGACGGCGGCACCTGGTACCAGTCGTTCGGATCCCTCCGCAACGTCCTCGCACTCGTGCCGGGCGGCGACCCCGCGCTCGCCCGCGAGCTCGTCGTCGTCGGCGCCCACTACGACCACGTCGGCTACGGCAAGGAGGACACCAGCTTCGGCCCGGTCGGCCTGATCCACAATGGCGCCGACGACAACGCCTCGGGCGTGGCCGGCCTGCTCGAGGTGGCCGAGGCCCTCGCGCGGCTCGCACCCCGGTCGCGGCGGCCGATCCTCGTCGCCTTCTGGGACGGCGAGGAGCAGGGGCTGCTGGGGTCGCGGCACTTCCTCCGCGTGCGGCCCGCGCCCGTCGCCGACGCCTCGATCGTCTTCTCGGTGAACATGGACATGATCGGCCGGCTCCGCGGCAGGCGGCTCGAGGTCTACGGCACCCGCACGGCCGCCGGCCTCCGGGCCGCGGTGACCCGCGCCAACAGCGATCCCGCCAACGCCGCCGGCCTCACGCTCGCGTTCATGTGGAAGATCGAGGACGACTCCGACCACTACCCCTTCATCCTCGCCGGCATCCCCACGGTGATGTTCCACACGGGGCTCCACGACGAGTACCACCGGCCGAGCGACGACGCCCATCTCGTCAATCTCGACGGCATCGAGCCGGTGGCCCGGCTCGCGCTCGGCGTCGTGCGGTCGGTCGTCGACGCCGACGCGCCGCCCGTGTTCCGCGCCGACTCGCGCGCCGAGTCCGACGCCATGCGGCGGGCCCTCGAGACGCCCGCGCCGCTCGCACCGGACAAGCCGCGGGGACGGTGGGGTATCGGCTCACGGCCCGATCCAGGCGAGGCCGGAGCACCGGTGGTCGTGCAGGTGGCACCCGAATCGCCCGCCGCGGCCGCGGGACTGCTCGTCGGAGACCGGATCGTCGCGGTCGACGGAACCGCGCCGGCCGATCACGACGACATGATCGCGCGAATGCGGGCCGCGAAGGGGACGGTGGCGATCGACGTGGATCGCAGCGGCGTCGTCACGAGACTGGAATTGCAGGAGCGCCCGCCGTCGTCCGATACGACGCGGTGACGATCGACGTCAGTCGTCGTCGTCCTCATCGTCCTCCTCGTCCTCGTCTTCGTCCTCCCACTCCTCGTCGTCCTCCCACTCCTCATCGTCCTCCTCTTCGTCGTCGGACTCCTCGTCCTCGTCCGACTCCTCCTCGTCATCGACCTCCTCCCACTCGTCGTCCTCTTCGAGGTCCTCGTCCTCTTCCTCCTCGTCGGACTCCTCTTCCTCGTCGTCCTCGAAGTCGTCATCGTCCTCGAGATCGTCTTCTTCTTCGTCCTCTTCGTCGTCGTCGCCACGGGCGACGACGTCCGCCGCGCGGGCCGCGAACAGGTCCTCCGCGGCGAGCAGGTCCGGGAGCTCGCTCCAGGAGAACACGTCTGCAGCCAGGGCATCCACATCACCCCGGTCGCTGGAAACGATCGTCACGGCAAAGACCTCCCTCGGGACAGCAGTGCAGTCGGACAACGGTCAAAATCTGTACCCGATCGGCCGCACGCCGTCCAATCGCCGGCCAAAAAATTCCCATGCCGGAAGCGGGCCGGACCCGGTGCCGTCCGTGCCGCCCGCGGCCCGGCAGACGGCCCCTCGACGACCGCACCGCGGCCGTCGCGGAACGACGCTGTCAGCCCGTTTCGGCGTCCGGAAAGGCCTCGGCGGCCCCGGCGGGGGGCGGCTCGGCCGCGAGTGATTCGATCGGCGGCAGGTCCTCCAGCCTCGACAGCCCGAACGCCGCGAGGAACCGCCGCGTCGTCACGTAGACGTTGGGGCGTCCGAGATCCTCGGCCCGCCCGCCAATGGCCACGTAGTCCCGCTCCATCAGTTGCCGGAGCATCTCCTCGCTGCCCACGCCGCGGATCGATTCGATCTCCGCCCGCGTCACCGGCTGGCGGTAGGCGACGATCGCCAAAGTCTCCAGGGCCGACCCCGACAGCCGGGCCCGCGGCGCCGACTGCGTGAGCCGCCGGACCCACGGGCCGAAGGCGGCCCGCGTGAGCAACTGGAAGCCGCCCGCGATCTGCTCGACCCGCACGGCCGAGCCGCCCGCCTCCTGCATCCGCCGCAATTCCTGCACGATCGCCCGGGCCCGGGAACCGTCGGGGAGCCGGGCCAGCTTCGCCAGCCGGCGGGCGTTGAGCGGCTCGCGTGCCAGGAGCAGGACCGCCTCGACACGCGCCAGTTCCTCGCCGCGGACCTGCCCTGGATCCACGGCCACCGCCGCCGCGGCCTGCGTCGGAACAGGGGCCGGGTCTCGGTCGAGCCAGCGCCGCCGCGCGGCGATCGCCCGCCAGCCGCCTGCCGCACCAAGCCCGACCGGACACGCGGCCTGCGTCCGCGCGATGCATTCCCGGAGCGTCGCGTGCCTGGCCGTTCGCCCGTGCATGGAATCGCTCCCGCGGCTCCGCCGGTCAAAACCGCATCGTGGCCGGGGCCGTCGCGCGGCCCGCTCCCGGTGCGGCACGCCGCCACGCCGCCACTTCATACAGCAGGTTCTCGGCGGCGGCGGCGGCATCGGAGCCGGTCGCCTGGAAGACCCGCTCGAGTTCGCCGGTGCCGTCCACGGGCACTCGGCAGCGCGCGACATGGCCGCCGGGGCCTTCGAGCGGCCGGCTTTCGATCGCCACCGCCCCGAGCGCGCGCAGGGCGCCGAAGGCCTCGGGCTCGGGAGCCGTCGCGGAGATCGGCACCACCCGCGGCAGCCCGTCGGCGGACACCACGGCCGCGGCCCGCTCCACGCGTTCGCCCGGCGGCTGCTCCGGCGCACCCGCCGGAGCAGGAGCCGGAGCCGACGGCGCGGGTGTCGGCGACGCGCCGCCGGCGGCACCGGCTCCGACCGCATTCGGCGGCGCGGGCCGCGGGCCGACGAGGTCGCGGAGGTATGCCGCGACGGCGGCCCGCGTCCCCGCCGGGATGCGGTGTGAGAACATCGCGATGAGCGGCACCACGACGATGCACGCCACGATGAGGAACGACCGGAACTTCATGCTGGGCCCGACCGCCGCGGTGAGGGGGCGGGAGGGTACCGATCGCCCGCCGGGCCCGCAATCCGGCTCGCGCCGAGGAAACCCCTTCGAAAAAACGCGATTCACCCGCGGCCGCCAGAGGCCGCCCGCCTACGGCCCCGGCGGTCCCGCCACCGCGGCGTCGCCGACGACGATGCGCCTCGGCGCCGGGCCATCCGCCGGCGTCGCCGGATCGAAGTGGGCCACGCCCGGCGTGTACACCACCGGCTTCGATGCCCGCAGCCTTGTCAGCAGGTCGCGGAGCATGGTGCCGGCCAGCAGCGTTTCGAGCTTCGGACGCAGGGCGTCGAGCCCCGCGCGACCCGGCTCGATCGCCGTGACCTGCACGATGTGGATGCCGAACGGCGTCATGAACGGCTTCGACACGTCCCCCTTGGAGAGCGCGAACGCCTGCTTCGTGAAGGCATCGATCATCGGGGCGTCGCGGGTGATCCAGCCGAGGTCCCCGCCGCGGGCACGGCTCGGGCCGGCGGAGTGGCGGGCGGCGGCATCGGCGAAAGTGACCGCCCCCTGGATGATCTCGCGGCGGATCGCGGTCGCCCGCGCGACCGCGGCCGCATGGCCGTCGTCGCCGAGGGCGGCGTCGGGCCGGATCACGATGTGGCTCACCCGCAGCCGGGTGCCGTCGATCTCGCGGCGGTGCGTCTCGAATCCCGCGGCGATCACCGCGGGAGTGAGTTTCGGCCGCAGCAGCCGATCGAGGGCGAGTTCGAGTCCGATCTGCTCGCGGATCGCGTTCTCGTCGCGGCCCATCTGCTCGAGGAATCGCGGCCACTCCCCGCCCCGGGCGGCGACCTGCTTCTTGAGCTGGTCCAGGCGGCCCTCGATCTCGGTTCGCGCGACGGTGATCCGCTCCCGCTCGATCTCTCCCCGCAGGAGCCGCTGATCGACGAGCTGCTCGATCGCGACGGCCTCGAGCAACTGCCGACGGCTCGGCCCCGTGGCCGCCTCGGGGGCGGACGGCTCGGCGCCGCCCGGTGCCCGCCGCATCACGGCGTCGAGTTCCGAGCGGAAGATCGGGGTGGTGCCGACCGTGACCACGACGTCGGTCGGCGCCGGGTCGGCCGACGCGCCCCCGGCGTGCGCCGCCGCGGCCAGGACGAGGCAGGCGACGACGCGCGGGCGGGCGGGCGCGGGCCGGGGGGACATGCGGACGCATCCACGTCGGGGCGGGAATCGGATCGGCTCAAGACTACGCCATCGGACGCGGCCGCGACACCGCCACCTCGCGTGGGCCGACACCCTCCCCGAGGGCTCGCACGATCGCCGGCAGGATCGCCCGCATCGCGCGGGCCCGGTGGCTGATCACGGCCTTCACGGCCGGGGCGATCTCGCCGAACGTCCGCCAGCACTCCGGGACCACGAAGAGTGGGTCGTAGCCGAAGCCGCCGCTCCCGCGGCGCCTCGCGGCGATGACCCCGTGGCAGGCCCCCTCGCTCGTGGCGACCACGCTGCCCGACGGATCCGAAATGGCGGCGTGGCACGCGTAGTGCGCCGACCGCTCCCGGCCCGACAGCCCCGCCATCCGCTCGAGAAGGAGCGCGTTGTTGCGCTCGTCCGCGGGCTGCGTCTCGCCCGCGGGGGCCGGCCCCGAGAACCGCGCCGAGAGCACGCCGGGCGCCCCGCCGAGCGCCGGCACGACGAGTCCGCTGTCCTCGGCCAGCACCCACGCCCGCAGGGCCCGCGCCTGCGCCGTGGCCTTGAGCGCCGCGTTCTCGGCGAAGGTGTCGCCGGTCTCCTCGACCTCGACGGCGCCCTCCACCTCGCGGAGCGACCGGCACTCGATCCCGTGGGGCGCGAGCAGTTCGAGAAGCTCGCGCACCTTCCCGGCATTCGTGGTGCCGAGCACGAGGACGGGCGCCTGCCCGACGGACGAGGTGGGTTTCATGCCGCCGTTGTAGCCGATCGATACCGGCGACGATCACCGCCGCCGCGTCGGCGCGCGTGGCACGTCGATGGGCTTCGGCTGCACGTCCAGCATGATCCCGCCGAACTCCCGCGGCATCACCCGCCCCTCCGCGAGCGCCGCCGGGTCGGGCCCCAGCGACGCGACGATCCGCGCGATCTCGGGATTGACGGCCGGCCGGCCGCTCGCGTCGGGCACCGTGAGCCCGTCCACGCTGCCGACGCAGACGATGCTCGACTCGCGGTCGTGGAACTCCCAGGCCTGCCAGCCGGCCCGGCGCAGCGCCTCGGTGAGCCGGTGTGCCTTGTCGGCCGCCTCGACGAGCCGGCTCTCGCCGGGCACGCCGCGGATCTGAGGATCTCGCCAGCCGCTGCCGCGGAGCACGTCGAGCAGCCGCCCGGGATCGACGAGGCCGCCCGGCCGCGAGCCCTGCTCGGCGCCGGTCGCGTCGAACGTCCCCGCGCCCGTGAACGTGGCCACGCGGACCGTGTAGCGTCCCGGGCAGTCGAGGAGGCCGTGCTCCACCTCGGCGTTCATCTCGCGCACGAAATCGTCCACCTCGTGCCGCTGGAAGAAGTCGGCCGGCAGGAGCGGGTTGGGGATCATCATGGCGGCGTGCATGGGGGGCTTCCGCAGCGCGGCGTCGGCCGCAGCGAGGTGGTTGCGGTTGGCCTGGACGAACTCCGAGACGAGGCCCCCCTTCGCGGCCTTGCCGCCGAGCGCCTCGGGCTCGAGACCCTTGACCCTCTGGAGCATCTTCTGCGCCCGGGGATCCTCGCAGGAGGCGAAGTCGCCGACGAGCACCGCCACCTCGACGACCTGCCGGGCGTTGGCGTAGCGCATCGTCTTGGGCGTGCCGTCGGGGTTGAGGCCCACGCCCTGCTGGCGGCCGGTGAAGTCGAACGCCTTCTCGTGGGTGTAGGCCTGGAGCCCGTGCCGGTCGCGGAGTTCGTGGACGAGCCGCCGGGCGTCCTCGCGGGCCGTCTCGCCGCGGAACGTCGTGGCGAGCACGAGCCACGGGCCGTCCTTCTCGGCCAACGGAAACATCGCGGCGGCATCGGCATGCCGTGCCGGGAACCACGCGGTCGGCAGCCAGCCGCCCTCCGCGAGGGCCGCCCGCGGGGCGGCGAGCGCGACGATCACGGCGACGGAGGCGAGGCGGATGCGGGGCGGGCGAACGCTCGGCACGGCGCGGGACTCCGGGCTCGCGGGTGTGTGGGTCGGCCGGTTCGGGGGGCCGAGGGGGCGGGACGGTAGCAGGCGGTCGACAGCGCTGCCAGACTGAAAGCCCCCAGTTTCCCAGCCCAGTCCACAGGCCCCAGCCCAGTCCCCAGTTCTGTTTCCACTTTGATTCCCGGCCGGATTCTCGGAACCGGCCCCGGTAGCCGGTGCTGAAAGCCTCGCCATGACCGCCAGGCGCATCCCGTCAAGCCGCCCCGCGGCCGCACTCCTGACGGCGTACGCCGCCTGTTGGCTCGCGGTCGTGTCGCTGCCGCCGGTGGCGTTCCTCCGCTGGCGCGAGGCCCGGCTCGTGGAACTCTCCGGCGGGGCCGCGCAGGCCGACTGGGATCGCTTCCGTGACGACATGCGCGCCCAGGCGGACGGGCCGGGCCCCGTCCGCCGCAAGGTGCCGCGGAGCGCGGAGCCGCCCGAGTTAATCTGGCTCCGCGACTACCCGTCCGCGGTGGTCGCGGCGTGGGTGATCTTCGTGGGCCTGCTGGGGGCGGTGGTCGGCCTGATGCTCCGAGGCGCGATGCGCGGCGCGTTGCCGCGGACCGCGGCGGCCGACGACGCGACGGGCGACCTCAACGGCCGAGGATCAGCCGCGCCGTGAGCGCGACCACGAGGAACAGCACGAGCGTGATGCCGAGCACGCCGACGAACGAGAACACCCGAAACCTCCGCGTCCCACGGTCTCCGCAGCCCTCACGGGAAGGACGGCCGCGTCGCGACAGATCGTAGACGCCCGCGGCGGCGGCCAACAAGCCGGCGGCCTGCGACGCCGCCGACGCCCGCAGGCGCCGGTCACGGCCGTGACCGGCGGAAGATCTCCTCGGGCACGGCGGATCGCGCCGTGCGGCCGAGGTCGTCGAGCGTCCGCCGCTGCCCCACCGTGTGCCAGGGCGTGACGTCGGTGAGTTCCGGCATGATCTCCAGGATCTGGCCGACGAGCATCTCCACGAGGCGTCCGGCGGCGGTGCCCGCCGTCCGCTCGCGGATCGCGGCGGCCGTCTTCATGAGCTTGACCATCCGCGACCGCTCGAGCACGGGGCCCGACAGCTGGTCGTCGCCCTCGACGAGCAATTCGGCGATCGGGACGTCGAGAACCTGCTGCCAGCGGTGGAGGTCGGAGAGCCGCAGGTCGGCGTCGCACGCTTCCTGCCGCCGCACCAGCGGCAGCGGCATGCCGAGCCGCCGCGCCACGTTCCGGAGCGTCACGCCCTGCCGGTGACGGACCTCGGCGATGCGGTGCAGGCGACGGCCCCGGGGGGCGGACGGCTCGTCGATCTCCGACTCCGCGGCTGCCCGCGCGGCGTCGGAGAACGCGGCGTCGGCGATTCGCGGCCCGGCGGGAAACCCGGCGTGATCGTCGTCGAACTCGCTGTCGTGCATGCGATCGCAATCGACGGTTGCCATGCTTTCGATCCTCCTCGACGCGTGGCGTTCGCGGCCCGCCGCGGTGGACTGACTTACGCGGCCCGCAGCCGGATCGTTCGCCGCGGGTTCGGAAAAAATTTTCCGGACCCCGCGGAAACGGCCCCGTCGCCGGGTCTGCTAGCCTGTCGTCGCCGCACCCCCCCGAGGCCGAGCCGTGCCGGATCCAAGCCCCGCCCCGCCCCCCACCGCAGCCTGGGCCCCGCTGCCGGGGAGGTGCGTGCTCGTCGCGCGGGGCGCCGATGCAGTGCGGTTCGTGGACAACTTCACGACGGCCGCCCTCGCCCCCCTGGCCCCTGGCCGGGGCACCGAGGGGTTCTTCGCGGACGCGCGGGGCCGCGTGCTCGCGATCGCGAACGTCCTCCGCACCGACGAGGGCCTGTGGCTCGACGCCGCGGCCGGCGTGGCCGCGCCGCTGCTCGCGCACCTCGATCGCCACCTGATCCGCGAGCGCGTCGCGTTCGAGGACGTCACGGCGGCGCGCGGCACGCTGCTCCTCGTCGGCCCGGCCGCGACGGCGTGGCTCGCGGCCCGCGTCGCCGGGCCGCTGCCGACCGGCCTCCTCGCCCACGGCACCACCCGCATCGACGGCATCGACGCGGCCGTGGTGGCCCTCGACTGGTTCGGCCCGGGCGGGCTGCTCGTGCACGCGCCGGCCGCCGATGCCGGCCGCCTCGCCGCGTGGCTGCGGTCCGAGGGGCTGCCGGAAGTCGATGCGGCGGCGGTGGACGCGGCCCGGATCGCCGCGGGCAGCCCGGAGCCGTGCGACATCGACGACCGCACGCTGCCGCAGGAACTCGGCCGCGACGCGCGGGCGATCTCGTTCACGAAGGGCTGCTACCTCGGCCAGGAGACGGTGGCCCGCCTCGATGCGCTGGGGCACGTCAACCGCCGGCTCGTGACGCTCGCCACGGCCACGCCG
This sequence comes from Planctomycetaceae bacterium, assembly GCA_046074885.1. Lineage (GTDB taxonomy): Bacteria > Planctomycetota > Planctomycetia > Pirellulales > UBA1268 > QWPN01. The sequence continues at coordinate 27,347 of JBJTPA010000133.1, read as the reverse complement.
TGCCGCATCGGCGGCGCCGTGACGGCATCTGGCGAAACGGTCGGCCGTGTCACGTCGGCCTGCGCGGCGCCGGGCGGCGGCGGGCTCGGCCTGGCGCTCGTCCACGTGCGGGGGCTCGGCGGCCCGCTCGAGATCGACGGTGCGCCGGCGCGGGTGGCGACCGTGCCGGTCGCGGCACCACGGGAGGATCGCTGATGGACGGCGAGGGCGTCCTGTTCACCGGCCGGAGGTTCCGCGTGCTCGGCGTCGTGGAGGAGTGCACCGACGGCTCCATGCGGCGTCGCGAGGTGGTCGAGCATCCGGGCAGCGTCGTCGTGGTGCCGCTCGTCTCGCCGACGGAGGTCTGCCTCGTCGAGGTGGTCCGCGTGGCCGTGGGGCGGACGCTGCTCGAGCTCCCGGCCGGCACGCTCGACCGTGAGGAAGCGCTCGCCGACGCCGCCCTTCGCGAACTCGCCGAGGAGACGGGCTACCGCGCCGCCCACATCGAGCCCGCTGGGGAGTTCTGGATGTCGCCGGGCATTCTCCGCGAGCGGATGCACCTGTTCGTGGCGAGCGGCCTCGCGCCAGGCCCCCAGGCGCTCGAGCCGGGGGAGCGGATCCGCCCGCGGGTGGTCCGCTGGGACGAGGCCGTCGCGATGTGCCTCGACGGCCGTATCGACGACGCGAAGAGCGTGGCCGGCATCCTGCTCGTGGACGCGCGGCGGCGGGCGGCGGTCAGCCCGCGGTGACGGCGGCGTCGGGAACCGCGGCCCGCCGGTCGAGCAGGAACAGCGCGCCGCCGACGAGGCCCGAGAGGATCCGCGTCAGGCCGCAGAGCAGGGCGACCGCGACGGCCTGCTCGCCGGGCACGCCGTGGCGGCCGAGGAGGTACTCCATCGCGTTCTCGCGCACCCCGAAGCCGCCGATGCTGATCGGCACCGTCTCGATGAGGGCCACGAGCGGCGCCACCGAGAACCACGCGCCGAGCCCGGGATCGACCCGCAGCGTCCGCCCCACGAGGGCCACCGCGATCGAGCCCCCGATCTGCACGACGAAGCTCCAGCCCACCGCCCGCGCGATGAGGCTGGGCCGCTGCTGGTAGGGAAGGAGTTGCGCGATGAAGCTCCGGGCCGGATGCGGGGCCGGGATCAGCGACATGATGCGGTCGAGCGACCCGACCACGAGCCAGAATCCGGTGAGCGCCGCGAGGAGCAGCCCCCCCGCCACCGCCAGGGTGGCCGGCAGCGACAGCCTCCACTCGCCCGCGGCGATCGCGGCGCCCGCGAGCACGCCGAGGGCGGCGACGCCGGTGAGCCGGTCGGCGAGCACGGAGCAGCCGGCGAGCAGCCGGCGCTGCGTGGTGTCGCCCACGCGATAGGCCTTCACCACGTCGCCGCCGATGCTCGACGGCAGGCAGAGGCTGAAGAATGCCCCCTCGAAGAACCGCCACACGAAGTAGCCCGGCGGCATGTCGAAGCCGAGCGGCCGGGCCAGCGCAGCCCAGCGCAGCCCGGCCACGATCTGGACGACGATCCCGAGCGCGAGTGCCGCCGCGAGCCACCGCCAGTCGGCGTCGCGCACCAGCTCGAGCATCCGCGACCACTCGACCTTGCGGAGGGCCCATCCCAGGAGCGCCGCGGTCGCCGAGAGGCGCAGCCCCAGGCTCAGCCACCACGGCATGCGCCGGCGGACTGCGGAGGCGACGGTCGTTTCCGGTGAATCCATGCGGCCAGGCGCGCAGCGGGGAGTGCGGCGGGTACCCTAGCAGCGTTTTCTCCCCGCTCCCAGACGAGCATGAACGATCCTGATTTCGCGGCGTGGTTCGCCTCCCCCGTCGGCATGGCCGCCGCGGTCGCCACGGCGTTCGCGGCCGGCAGCATGGTCGGCAGCTTCCTCAACGTGGTGGCCCACCGCGTGCCGAGGGGCGAGACGGTCGTGCACGGCCGCTCCCACTGCCCGGCGTGCGGCGCCACGATCCGGCCGTGGGACAACGTGCCCGTGCTCGGCTGGCTCCTGCTCCGGGGCCGCTGTCGCGACTGCGGCGCGGCCATTTCCGCGCGGTATCCGCTCGTCGAGGCCGCCTGCGGCGGGCTCGCCGCCGCGCTCGCCGCGGCTGAACTGTGGGCCGCGCCGGGGGACGTGCCCGAGGCGATCGCGGTGGCCTGGGCCGGGCGAACGGCGCTCGCGATGGCGATCGTGGCCTGGGCCCTGCTCGCGGAACGGGGCCACGACGTGGCCGCCTCGTCGGCGGCCACCGTGGCCGCGGTCGCGGCCCTGTCCGCGGCGCTCGAGCCGACGCTGCGGCCGCTGCCCGCGTGGTGCGGACCGGCCCTGCTCTCGACCGATGCCTGGCCGGGATGCCTGCTGGCGTCGGCCGCGGGCCTGCTTGCCGGCTGGGTCGCGGGGGCGATCGGCGGCCGGCCGGCCCGGCTGGCCTGCGCATCGGTCGGCGCCGCCCTCGGCTGGCAGGCGGCCGTCGTGGCGGCGGTCGCCGCCGGCGCCGTTCGCGCGACGGTGCGGCATCCCGCCGCAGCGTGCCTGGCCGCGACGGCGGCGATCCTCGCATGGCACCCGCTGTGCCGGGCCTGGGCAGCGGCGTGCGGATCGTCCGCTGGCGCCTGAACGCACCCCGGGAATCCCCCGACCCGAGCGGTTAGGATGGAGGTGGTCGCTCGCTTCCCCCGGGGTCACTCCAGCCCGCCGCCATGAAGTCGCCAGCATCGATCCTGCCGACGCGACAGCCCGGCCCGATCCGGCCCGCCGCGCCGCCTCCGGAGCCGACCCATCCCGACGAGACGCTCGTCGAGGGCCTGCAGCGGCGGTTCGCCGAACTGCGGTCCGACCTGCGCCGGCCCGAGGAGGCGACCTCGTGGGCCGTGATCGTGGTGCTCACCGTGGGCCTCGTCTACAGCTACTGGCCCGGCCTCATGAACGCCCGCGCCAGTTGGGACAACCCGCAGTACTCCCACGGCTGGCTCGTGCCGCTGTGCTCGCTCGTGCTCCTGTTCTGGTGGCGGCGGCCGTTCGCGGCCGTCGAGGATTCAGCGCGGCTGGCGGGCCTGGGCATCATCGCGGCGACCTTCGTCTTCCGGCTGCTGTGCGCGAAGTACCGGATCATCACGCTCGACATGTACTCGTTCGTGCCGGCCCTGGCGGGCGTGTTCCTCATGGTCGGCGGCTGGAGGACGTTCCGCTGGGCGTGGGCCCCGATCGCGGCGCTGATCTTCATGTATCCGCTCCCGGACGAGGCCACCCGCTACCTGCTCGGGCCGCTCCAGACCCTCGCCACGATGGTCAGCACGTTCGCGATCCAGACGCTGGGCATCGACGCCTTCCGGGAGGGCAACAGGATCGTCCTCGGAGAGTCGCGGGTGCTGGGCGTCGTGGACGCGTGCAGCGGCCTGCGGATGCTCACGATCTTCGTGTGGCTCGCGCTGATGATCGTATTGGTCGGGGGCGGCGAGTGGTGGGAAAACGCGCTGATCATGGCGAGCGCGATCCCGATCGCCCTGGCCGTCAACGCGATCCGCATCACGGCTACGGGGGTGATGTACACCTTCAGCCCGGAGATGGCCGAGAAGCTGTTCCACGACTGGGCGGGCTACTTCATGATGCCGCTGGCGCTGCTGTTCCTGTTCGGGCTGCAGCAGATGCTGTCGTGGCTCGTCGTGGGCGAAGAGGTGGCGCCGGCGGCGGTGCTGCCCCGGACCCCGGCGGGACGCGGCCCAGCGGTGGTGTCCGTGCCGGGAGCCCGGCCAAAAACCCGCGAAAATCCCGCGGGGCCGCAGGGCTCGCCCCCGGCCGCGCCGGCGGGCGGAAATTGACCGATTCGCGCGATACACTTCAATCGGTGGAAAAGGAGATCCTCCGCGCCAGTTGTCCGGCGTCCGGACGCCGGCGACGGCCGGGACGTGACTCCCAGCAGTGCCCATGAGCGACGCCACGACGTCAACCGACGCCGGTTCGCAGACGATGGACGAGGCCCGCGGCCTCGTCACGCTGCCTGAGACGGGCATTGCGGTCCCCCAGGGCCCCGGCGGCCCCGCCTATGGCCCGGCGGGCGACCCGTTGGCGGGCGGGATCGACTTCGTCCGCGTGCTGCACGCGGTGCGGCGGACGTGGCTCGCCGCCACCCTCATCGGCCTCGGGCTCGCGGCCACCTCCGCGGTGCTCGCCTGGTTCCTGCTGCCCCGCGGCTACGAGGCGGTGGCGTGGCTGCGGGTGCGGTCGAACCCGGGCACGTTCAGCGGCAGCGGGGGCGGCCCCGGCGAGTACGACCAGTACCGCAAGACGCAGCTGCAGCTGATCAAGAGCCCGTTCGTGCTCAACTCGGCCCTGCGGCGGCCGGGCATTGCGAACCTCCCATCCCTCTGGGACGAGCGCGACCAGGTCGGCTGGCTCACCCGCCACATCGCGGTCTCCGCGCCGGCCGAATCGGAGGTCGTGCAGATCCGCATGCGGGGCGAGGATCCCCGGGAGGTGCAGCAGATCGTCAACGCCGTCACGCAGGCCTACCTGACCGACGTGGTCAACAAGGAGCGGACCGAGCGGCTCTCCCGCCGCGACATGCTGGAGAAGAAATACAAGGAGAACATGGCGGAGGTCCGCACGCGGCTCGAGACCTTCAACAACCTGGCCCGCTCGCTGGGCACGCGGGACAGTTCCGAGGTGGCCACGCAGCGCAGCCTCCTGCTCGACCACCTGGGCACGCTGCGGGCACAGCTCACCCAGGCCCAGCGTGACATCATCCAGATCGACACCGAGCTCGCGCTCATCGAGGCGACGAAGGAGCCCGAGGGGGAGGACGCCGGCGCCGTGGACGCCTGGGTGCTCCGCCATCCGCAGATGGCCGACCTCACCCGCCGCCTCGAGGAGCTCGACGAGACGATCGCCTTCCAGGCGGAGCGGAGCGCCCGCGGCGCCAACGACCCGGCCGTGAGGCGGCTGCGGGGCCAGCGGGAAGACCTGCTGCGGCGGATCGACGCGAAGGCGGCCGAGCTGCGGCCCCAGGTCGGCGGCGACGCCGGCGGGGGTGAGGGCGGCCGGCGGGTCGCGACCCCAACCGTGCTGCGGATGCGCCGCGAGATCCTCGGCAAGCAGCTCGAGGACACGTCGAAGGAGTTCGACCAGGTGGCCAAGGAGGTGACGGCCCTGGGCAACGCCAACGCCGACCTCGAAGCCCGTCGCAACGAGATCGCCCAGCTCCAGGCGGTCACCAACCAGATGGGCATCCAGCTCAACGCCTCCGAGGTGGACATCGCGATGCCCAACCGCGTGGAACTGATCGAGGAGGCGGGCCTGCCCGGCGAGGGCGACAACCTGTCCCGCATCATGCTCACGGGGCTGGCGGCCCTGGCGGGCTTCGCGGCTGGCTTCGCGGGCGTGGTCATGCTCGAGTACCAGCGGGCCCGGATCGCCACGGTGGACGACGCCACCCAGCGGGTCGGGCTGCGGGTCATCGGCACCATCCCCCCGATTTCGCGGCGGTCCGACGCCGACCAGGTCGCGGAATGCATCGACGGCGTGCGGGCCATCGTCGCCCAGACCGGCCGCGAGGCGCCCAAGGTGATCCTCGTGACCAGCGCCATCGAGCACGAGGGCAAGACGACCTTCGCCGCGCGGTTCGCCGCCAGCCTCGCGCGCGCCGGCAATCGCACGCTCCTGCTCGACGGCGACCTGCGGCACCCCAACGCCCACCTGGCCCTCGAGCTCTCCATCCGGGCGGGCCTGCCGGAACTGCTCCGCGGCGAGATCCAAAATGACGAGGCCGTGCAGCCCACGGGCATCGAGGGGCTGTTCGCCGTCACGGGCGGGGCCTGCGACTACGCCTCGATCACGGCCCTGTCCCGCCCCGAGGCCGCCCGCATCATCAAGGGCTTCCGCGCCTCCTTCGACCACGTCGTCATCGACGCCGGTCCCGTGCTGGCGTTCGCCGATCCGCTGCTGCTCGGGCAATTGAGCGACGCGGCGATCATGGTCACGATGCGCGACGTGAGCCGCGTGCCGCTCGTCACGAAGGCGGTGGAGCGGCTGCGGTCGGTCGGCATCCGCGTGCTCGGCACCGTGATCAACGGCGTGAGCGACGACGGCCCGCGGCGGCGTTACGCGACGCCGGCGGCGTCGGCGTGACGCGGGAGGCCGATTCGATGGGATCGAGGAGCCTGCTGATCACGGCTGCCGCGGCCGTGCTGCTCATCGCCGGCGTGACGGCCACCCAGGGCTTGCTGACCGGCCGCTGGGGCGAGAAGAAGAACGAGTTGCTCGGCCTCTACTCCAGCCGTCTCGAGCGGCTGTTTCCCGAGTCGTTCGGCCAGTGGTCGATGGAGCGGAGCCTCGACGTGAGCCGGGCGGAACTCGACCGCGCCGGGGCCGTGGGCAGCGTCTCCCGGATCTACCGCAACCACAAGACGAGGGCCTCGCTGTCGGCCTTCGTCGTGTGCGCGACGCCGCACGACGCCTCGGGCCACACCCCCGACCGCTGCTACCCCGGGGCAGGCTTCGAGATCGCCGAGCCCGAGCACCGCGAGACGCTCACCCTCAGCGACGGCCGGAGCGCCGAGGCCTTCACCGGGACGTTCGCCAAGGAAGGCCAGACCATCCGCGTGTTCTGGACGTACGGGGTTTCGGAGCGGGCCAGGCCGGCGGAGGCGGCCGGCGCGGAAGCCCCGCGGGCCGACGCCCCGGCGGGCGCCGCCGACGTGGAGTCACTGACCTGGATGGCGCCCCAGATCGCCCGGATCAGGCTCAACGAATACCCCGCGGTCTACAAGCTCTACGCGATCGTGGACCAGACCAAGCTGGCGCCGTCGCGGGCCACGGCCGAGTGCTCGAACTTCATCTCGGAACTCCTGCCCGCGTTCGAGGCGGCGATCGTGGCGGACGTGACGGGCGTGAAGCCGGCCGCCGCACCGACGCCCGCACCGACGCCCGCGGCGGACACGGGCGACGCGGCGGGCTGACTGTCGGCGCCCCGTCCCCGCCACCGTCACGGGACCGGCTCGAGCGCCCCGTGGCCGAGGATGAACATCCGCGTCCATGCCGGCCCGGAGAAGATCACCGTGCCGAAGACACGGGCGCCCGCGCCGCTGATGCCGGAGATCACGCCCTCGCCGTACTCGGCGTGACGCACCCGCTGGCCGGCCGCGTACCGGCGCTGCGGCGGGCCTCCCCCGGCCATCCGCAGGGCGAGGTCCGTGGCCCGCTCGATCGCCAGGTCCGCACCGCGCCGGCGGCCAGGCCGGTCGTGGCGGCCGCCGGCCGCGTCGCCCGCCGAGTCGAGTTCCAGCGTGAGGCCGTCGTGGCGGACGACCCGCGCCGGGACGACCCGCGGTTCGGGGCCCTCCTGGCCGAGGTCGTCGAAGTCGTCCCCCTGCCGGCGGGCCGCGTCGCCAAACGGATCGAACACGATGTCGCCACCTGCCGCCCCGGGCGACTCCGCCCCGGTGACCACCGTCTCGGAGCCGGTCATCTCGGCGAGGAACAGGCTCGGCGCGGAGATCCGCCGCGTGCCCCGGTAGTCCCTCATCCGCGCGCAACTCGCGACCACCTCCTCGCGGCCCCGCGTGATCCCCACGAACACGAGCCGCCGCTCCTCCTCGAGTTGGTCCGCGTTGTCGAGACTCCGCTCGTGCGGCAGGACGCCGTCCTCCATGGCCATCAGGTGGACCACGGGAAACTCGAGCCCCTTCGCGGCGTGGAACGTCATCAGCGCCACCCGGTCGCCGGACGCGTCCCAGGCGTCGGTGTCGGCCACCAGGGCGGTCGTCTCGAGGAAGCCGCCGAGCGGATCGAGCGCGTCGTCTCCCGCGACCTGGTCGTTGGTCGCGTCGTCGTGCTGCCGGGCCGCCGTCAGCAGTTCCTCCACGTTCGCCAGGCGATCCTGCCCCTCCTCGTCGTCCTCCTGCTCCTCGGCGAGCATGGCCCGGTAGCCGGTGCGGTCGAGCACGGCCTCGACGAGCGGGGCGACCCGCGGATCACCCGCGGCCACCGCCACGAGCCCGCCGTGAATCCGGGCGAAACCCGCGAGGGCCGCGGCCGCCCGCTTCGGCATCCCGGGCACCTCGGCCGCCCGCGCGGCCGCCTCGACCACCGACAGCCGCCGCGATTCGGCCCACGCCGTCAGCCGGTCGAGCGACTGCCGGCCGATGCCCCGGGCCGGCACGTTCACGACCCGCAGCGCGGCCTCGTCGTCCCGCGGGTTGCGGATCATCCGCAGCCACGCCACGACGTCGCGGACCTCGCGGCGCTTGAAGAACTCCAGGCCGCGGACGAGCTGGTAGGGGATGCCGCGGCCGCGGAGCGCCACCTCGAGCGACCGCGACAGGGCGTTGGTGCGGAACAGCACGGCGAAGTCGCGCGGCGACCGGCGGCCCGCGCCGACCGCGGCCGCGATCTCGCCGGCGATGCGGTCGGCCTCGTCGTGGCCGGTCGAGTCGAGCACGATCCGCACCGGCGTGCCCGGCGGGGCGTCGGTCACGAGCCGCTTCGGCTTGCGACGGGCGTTGTGGGCCACGAGCCGGTCGGCCACGCCGAGGATGTTGGCGGTGCTGCGGTAGTTCCGCTCGAGCTTCACGACGGTCGCCGTAGGGTAGTCGCGTTCGAACTCGAGGATGTTGCGGATGCTCGCGCCGCGCCAGCCGTAGATCGCCTGATCGGGGTCGCCGGTGACGGCGAGGTGCGGATGGTCGATCGACAGGCCGCGGAGGATGCAGTACTGGACGGCGTTGGTGTCCTGGTACTCGTCCACGAGGATGAAGCGGTGCCGGGCGTCGAGCGCGGCCCGCAGCTCGGGCTCGTCGGCGAGGATCCGCGCCACGTGGACGAGCAGGTCGTCGAAATCGACGGCGTTGGCCGCGAGGAGCAGCTCCTGGTAGACGGGCCAGACCCGCTTCGCGACCTCGTCCACCGGCCGGCCCCAGCGCGGCTCGAAGGACTCCGGCGTGAGCAGGTCGTTCTTGGCCCGGCTGATCGTGCCGGCGAGGCGGTCGATCGGCACGTGCGACAGGGCGAGGCCGAGTTTCTTGGCCGCCCGCTTCAGCACCGCGCCGGAGTCGTCGGTGTCGAGGATCGAGAACTCGCCCGTCAGGCCCACGAGGCGGGCGTGCCGGCGGAGCAGCCGGGCGGCGAAGCGGTGGAACGTCCCCATCTCGACCGGCTGCGGGCCGACGAGCGTGGCGACGCGGCGCCGCATCTCGTCGGCCGCCTTGTTGGTGAAGGTCAGGGCGACGATCTGCTCCGGGCGGACGCCCGCGGCGATGAGGTGGGCCACGCGGTGGGTCACCACGCGGGTCTTGCCGCTGCCGGGCCCTGCCAGCACGAGGAGCGGTCCCTCGACGTGCGTGGCGGCCCGGAGCTGGGCGTCGTTCAAACCTGCGAAGGATGGGGGCGACACGGGCATTTGGGGAGAGGCTGACGGATTCCGGAACGCGGGCGCGGCCGGGTCGGGCGGGGTTTCGCCGGGCCGCCGGGTGGCCCGATCGGCACGTTCTGGATTATATTCCCCGCGCGCCCGGGCCGAACCGCGGCCTTGCCGGCGCGCCCGATTCAACCAGTCGCACGGGAGGGAACCCATGCCTCGCATCCCCTACAAAGACCTGACGCAGTCGGACGAGATGGCCGAGAAGCTCGACATGAGCACCGCCGAGATCGGCCTCTCGGTCCGCACCACCAACTGCCTCGAGGAGCGGGGCATCTTCACCGTCCACGACCTGCTCAACTGCACGCGGGCGGACCTGCTCTCGATCTCGAACTTCGGCGAGAAGACGCTGGAGGAGGTCTACAAGGCGCTCGAGAAGATCGGCTTCTTCCGGGCCAGCAGGCCGGAGGGGGACGAGGCGGCCGCGCCCCCGCTGACGGCGACTCCGCTTCCGGCGTCCCCCGAGGACACCGTGGCCAACGTCTAGCGGCCGTGCGGACGCTCCGCCGCCCACCACGGCCATGATGCAGCGAGCACGACCGTGAGGCTCCCGCGAATCTTCGGCAAGAAACGCGGCGACCGCCGGACGGGGTCGCGGGCCTGGGGATCGTTCGGCGACGGGCTGTTCCACGCCGTGCTTCTGGCCGCGGGGCTCGTGTTCGCCGCGCTTCTGGTCAGCGGCGTCGCCGTGCCCGAGTGGCGGATCAACCGCGACTACATCGCGACGACCTGCAGGATCGTCGGCCAGGGGCTGGTGCGCAGGACGGTCGAGGACCCGCCGGGCTCGACGACGGTGACCTGGCGGCCCTGCCTGCTCGTCACCTACGACGCAGCCGGCACGCCGCGCGAGTCGTGGAGCCGCTCCGATCCCGCCACGGCGACCGCCGATCGCGCGGCGGCCGCAGCGGCGCTCGAGGGCTGGCCGCTCGGCACCGACGTGCCCGGCTGGTTCGATCCCGCCGATCCGGGCACGATCGTGCTCCAGCGCGGCTTCCACTGGTGGATGTGGGGGCTCACGTTGCTGTTGCCCGGCGCGCTCGTGGCCTTCGGTGGCTCGGGCCTGCTGCGGGCGCTGAGGCGCTGGGGACGGTCGGAGGAGGCGATCGCGGCGGCGGCGGGACTCCCGGCCCTGACGGCGGCGCATGCCGCCCCCGCGCCGGGGCATCCCGGCGTGCCCGCCTGCGACGACATGACGAATTCACCGGGCACGGTGCTCCGCTGGCGGCTCCCGCTCGAGAGCCCGGAGTCGTGGACGCTCGTCGGCCTCGGCCTGTTCGCTGGCGCCTGGAACGCCGTGCTCGCCGTGCTCGCCATCGGCGCCGGGCTCGACTTCGCCGGCGGCCGGCGGCACTGGTTCCTGCTGGGCCTGCTGGTGCCGGTCGTGGCCGTGGGCGCCGCGGCCGTCGCGGGCTTCGTCCGCGCCCTGATCCTGCGCACGGCGGTGGGCACGACCCAGCTCGAGATCGCGGACCACCCGCTGCGGCCGGGCGGCCGCTACGACGTGCTGCTCGCGCAAGGCGGCTCGGGCGACCTCCACGAACTGTCCATGACGCTCGAGTGCGAGGAGCAGGCGACGTTCCGCCAGGGCACCGACACGCGGACCGAGACGCTCGTGGTGCACCGGGAGCCGCTGCGGACGTGGGGCGACGTCCACGTCGCGCCGGGCACGCGTTTCGAGGCGCTGGGCGCCGTCGCGATCCCCGCCGACGCCATGCACTCCTTCGCGTCGGAGCACAACGCGGTCCGCTGGCGGATCGTTGTACGCGGCGTCCCGGTCCGGTGGCCGCCGTTCACGCGGATGTTCCCGGTCGTCGTCTTCCCTCCGGAGTCCGCGCCGTGAGCCTCCCGCCCGAGCCGGGCCGCGTCGCGCCCGTCGTCGAATTGCAGCACGACCGGCCCGGCCGCCGCTACGATCCGGGCGACTCGCTCGGGGTGCGCTACCGCGTGGGCGGCGTCGATCCCGAGTCCGTCCGCGCGCTCGAGCTGTCGGTCGCCTGGTACACCGAGGGCAAGGGAGAGGAGGACCTGTTCGTCCACGCCTTCGAGCGGATAACCGAGCGGGGGCCGCTCCGCGCGGCGCTCGCGGGCGGCACGTTCAACACGCGGCTGCCCCCGAGCCCGCTCTCCTACGAGGGGATCATCGTGAAGATCCGCTGGTGCGTGCGGGTCCGCGTATTCTTTGCCGGCGGCCGGGACTACGTCTCCGAGCACGTCTTCGACGTCGGCGGGGTGCCGCCGGCGCGGGCGCCGGCCGAGGAGACCACGTCGTGACCGGCACGTCCACCGCCGCCGTGCCGCGCAATCCGTTCGCCACGAGGCACACGGCTCCCGGCCGGCTCGCGCCGCGGAACGCGCGGGGCGACCCGCTCGACCTCGCGGCGCTGCTCGTCCGCTTGCGGGCGGCGGGGCGGGCTGCGATCGAGGGTCCCCACGGTGCGGGCAAGACGAACCTGCTTCGGGCGCTGGCCGACCGCCTCGTGGACGACCGCGACCTCGCCGGACTCGTCAGGCCGCGGTCCCCGGCCGACGGACCCGGCGTGCTCCGCGCGGTCCGCGGGGCACCGCCGGGCACGACGCTCTGCATCGACAGCTGGGAGGCCCTCGGTCGCACGTGGGCCGTGGCGGTCCGCTGGACCGCATGGCGGCGCGGGGTCGGCCTGCTCGTGACGAGCCACCGTCCGACCGGCATGACGATGCTCGTGCGGTGCGAGACGAGCCCCGACCTGCTCGCCCGGCTCGTGGAGGACCTGCCCCCGCACGGCGGCCTGATCGACGGCGCCGACGTGGAGCGGGCGTTCCGGCGGCACCGCGGCGACGTCCGCGAGGCGCTCTACGACCTCTACGACCGCTTCGAGCGGCGCGCCCGCGCGCGGTGACGATCCGCACCCCGGGCGGCGACCCCCACGGTGCCGGCGCCCACAACCACGGGCCAGGTGCGTGAATCCCGGTTCCTGGCGGATCGCCGGCGGGCCGGTGGTGACGGTCGCGCACGACGCGCCGATCGTGCGGCGCGGGTTCGCCGGATTCACGAACCAGGGCGGCTTTTTTTGCGGAACCCCGGTCGCAGGCGACCTACGCTAGGAATGTCCGTGGATCCGGCCGGAATCCGACCGTGCGGGTCCGACGGGCGATCGAGGAGGTGCCTGTGATGAACGCGAAGCGGATGACCCGGATCCTGATGGCGGTGGCCGTCGCCACGACGGCGGCCTCCGCGGCCGCCCAGGAGTGCTGCCTGAGCGCGCTGTTCGCCGGCTGCGGCTCCTGCTTCCGCAAGGCGCCCCCCTACGCCGTCGCGCCGGCCCCGATCATGGCCCCCGTGGCCGCGCCGATCGCGGCGCCCCCGGCGCCCGTCATGGTGCCGGTGGCGACAACGAGCTACGTCCCGGAGACGACCTACCGCACGCAGTACCAGTGCGTGCCCGTCACGACCTACAAGCCGTCGTGCGAGATCGACCCCTGCACCGGCTGCCCGTCCGAGTGCATGCAGCCGGTGACGCAGTACGTGCAGCAGGCCGTCAACGTGCCCGTCACGCAGTACCGCGCGGTGACCACGACCAAGTACGTGCAGATGCAGCCCGGCTACGGGGCCCCGGCCTACCCGGCCGCCCCGGCACTGCCCGGTCCTGCCGCGACCGCCGCGAGCCCGTTCGCGACGCCGGCGGCGCCCGCGGCCCAGCCCGCGCCGACCGGCTGGGCGCCCGCGGCCGCCGACGTGCCGCAGCAACTCGTGCCCGGCCAGCCGAGCATCAGCCCGCCGGCCCTGCCCGCGACCGGCTACCCGGCGACCCAGGTGGTGCCGCAGGGCGGCACGTACCTCCCGCAGGCCACGGTGCCCGTCCAGCCGCAGCCGACCTCGCCCCCGGCGCTCTCGCCGGCGCCGTCACTCAAGCCGATCCCCGAGTTGCCGCGGACGACCACGTCCGGATCGGCGGCCGGCATCGCGCCCCCGAGCCTCGCGCCGGGTGCGATCACGTCGGGCACGAACGTGTTGGCTCCCCAGCCGGCCGGCCCGGGCGCCGGCCCGACGGGCGCCAGCCGCGCCATCCCGCGGCTCCTCGAGCCGTCCAGCCACACGACGTCGTGGCAGCCCGCCGTCGATGTCGGCTTCCCGGCGACGTTCCCCCCGGCCTACCCGACGGCCGCGCTGCCGACGCGGCTCCCGCGCTGACGCACCGCCCGTCCGCGGCGCGTACACTTGCGGCGCCACCCGCGCCGCGAGCCGCCCGTGACGAACGCCGACATCGCCGCCGCCTTCGACCACGTGGCGGACCTCCTCGAGTACCGCGGGGAGAACGTGTTCCGCGTGCGGGCCTACCGCACCGCCGCCCGGACGATCAACGGCATGGTCGAGTCGCTCGCCGCGGTGCGGGCGGACCCCGGCCGGTCGCTCACCGATCTCGAGGGCATCGGCACCGACCTCGCGGCCAAGATCGGCACGCTCCTCGACACCGGGAAGCTCCCGCTCCTCGACGAGCTCGCCCGCGAGGTGCCGGCCGTCGTCTTCGAGCTCATGCGGGTGCCGGGCCTGGGCCCCAAGAAGGTGAAGGCCCTCGTCGACGGGCTCGGGGTCGATTCGCTCGAGGCGCTCGAGCAGGCCTGCCGCGACGGGCGGGTGGCCGAGGTGAAGGGCTTCGGCGCGAAGACCCAGGCGGCGATCCTCGAGAACATCGCGTTCGCGAAGAGCCCGGAGCACGCGCGGCTCCTGTGGGCCGAGGCCGACGCCGTGGTCGGGCCGCTGCTCGAGTGGATGCGGGAGTGCCCGGCGGTGCGGCGGGTCGAGGGGGCGGGCAGCTGGCGGCGGGGGCGGGAGACGGTGGGCGACCTCGACATCGTCGCGGACTCCGACGAGCCCGCGGCCGTGATGGACCACCTGCACCGCTGGAAGGAGACCTCCGCCGTCCTCCTGCGTGGCGAAACGAAGACGAGCATCCGGGGCCCGCGGGGCGTGCAGATCGACCTGCGGGTCGTGGCCGCGGAGTCCTTCGGCGCAGCGCTGCAGTACTTCACGGGCTCGAAGGAGCACAACGTGCGGCTGCGGTCGCGGGCCCGCGACCGCGGGCTCACGATCAACGAGTACGGCGTCTGGCGGCTGGCCCTGGATGCTGAAGCCGACGACGCGACCCCATCGACGCAGGCACGGAGCCTGGCCGGGCGGAGCGAGGAGGACGTCTACCGGGCCGTCGGCCTGCCCTGGATCCCGCCCGAGCTCCGCGAGGGGGGCGACGAGATCCGTCTCGCCGAGGCGGGCGACCTGCCCCACCTCGTCGGCCTCGACGACATCCGCGGCGACCTCCACATGCACACGACCGCGACGGACGGCGAGGACACGCTCGCCGACATGGTGCGGGCCGCGATCGCACGGGGGCTCTCCTACCTGGCGATCACCGACCACGGCCAGCGGGTGACGATGGCGAATGGCCTCGACCGGCGGCGGCTCCTGCGGCAATGGGGCGAGATCGACCGGCTCAACGAGTCGCTGGCCGAGGACGGGACGCCTCCCGTCGTCGTGCTCAAGGGCATCGAGGTGGACATCCTCGAGAAGGGCGGCCTCGACTTGCCCGACGACGTGCTCGCGCAGGCCGACTGGGTGGTGGCCAGCCTGCACTACGGCCAGAACCAGCCGCGGGAGCGGATCACGAAGCGGATCCTCGAGGCGATCGAGAACCCGCACGTGAGCGTGATCGGCCATCCGACGGGCCGGCTCATCAACCGCCGCCCGGCCTACGACGTGGACGTCGAGGCGATGATCGAGGCCGCGGCGCGGACCGGCACCTTCCTCGAGATCAACGCGAACCCCTGGCGGCTCGACCTCGACGACCGCCTCGCCGCGGCCGCGAAGCGGGCCGGCGTGAAGCTCGTGATCTCGACCGACGCCCACTCGACGAAGGGTCTCGACGTGATGCGCTGCGGCATCCTCCAAGCCCGCCGCGCCGGCCTCGAGGCCAAGGACGTCGCCAACACCCGCACGCTCGCGGGTCTCAAGAAGTTGATGAAGTAGGTCCGGCTTCAGGTGATCATGGTCTCGCGCCCAACCCGGCTCGGGACTGCCCACACCCTCTCGCGGGACGTTCGCCTCGGCCCTCCAGGCCTCGGCTCTCTGCATGTCCGCTGCGCTTCGCCAGGATGGCGAAGCGCAGACAGCACGGAGTACGCGGAGGGCAGGATGCCCGAAGCGAGCGTCCGGCGACGGGGCATGGGCGGACCCGAGCCGGTTGGGCGTGTCGAACAGGGTTACAGGGATGCCCGAAGCCGGGTTGGGCGCAGAGAACAATGGAACCCGCTACGGCTCCTTCACGCACCGGAAGCCGATGTGGTTCGTGGCGCTCGAGATCTCGCCCTTGCCGCGCGTGCCCACGATGTAGCGGGAGCAGTACTGGTCGCTGCAGAGATACGAGCCGCCCCGCTGCACGCGCTTCGGCTGGCCCGGCTCCTGCGGGTCGAAACTGGCGGAAGGCCCGCGCGGATCCGCGGCGACCTGCGCGCCGTCGGGACCGGCATCGACCGCGTAGGTGTCGGGGCGATACCAGTCGGCGCACCACTCCCAGACGTTGCCCGACACGTCGTGGAGGCCGTAGCCGTTGGCCGGGAACGAGCCGACCGGCGCGAGGCCGGCGAAGCCGTCGGCGGCCGTGTTCTCGCCGGGGAAGCGGCCCTGCCAGGTGTTCGCCATCCATCGGCCGCCGGGCTTGAACTCTTCGCCCCACGGATACGGCTGGCCCGTCAGCCCGCCGCGGGCCGCGAACTCCCACTCGGCCTCCGTGGGGAGCCGCCTGCCGGCCCAGCGGGCGAAAGCCTCGGCGTCCTCGAAGGCCACGTGGACGACCGGCTCGCGACCGCGGCCCGCGAGGTCGCTGGCGGGCCCGGACGGATGCCGCCAGTTGGCGCCCGGCACGTAGGCCCACCACTGGAGGTGCGCCTGGCCGGTCGCGTCGCGAAGCGGCACGGGGCGATCCGGCGGCGTGAACACGATCGAGCCGGCCACGAGGTTCTCCGGCGGCGCGTCGGGGAAGTCCTCGGCCCGCGGCGGGCGCTCGGCGACCGTCACGTACCCGGTGTCGGTCACGAAGGCGGCGAACTGGTCGTTCGTCACCTCGGTCGCGTCCATCCAGAAGCCGCCGACGCGGACGCGGTGGATCGGCCGCGCGTCCGCCATCGGGTCGGTGCCGCCGAAGGGCATGCCGCGCGGGTCCGTGCAGCCCATCGAGAACTCTCCGCCCGGGATCCACACCATGCCCTCGGGAGCCGGTGACGGGGCGGCGGCCGCTCCGGGCAGCGTCTCTCGCAACCCGACGACGGCCGCGGTGGCCTCCGATGCCGGTCGAGTCGCCGTCGCAGGGCGTCGCCCGGCCGCCCAGCGGCCGACGAGCCCCAGGACTGTCACGATCGCGACGCCGGTCAGGACGGCGGCGAAGAGGGCGCCCGGCCCGCTCTTGGCGGCGGCGGGCCGATGGCGTCTCATGCCGACCGCCGGCCGATGGATCGCTCGATCGTCCGCCGCAGGTCGCGACGGCGCTCGCGGTCCCACCAGCGCACGAAGGCTTTCCGCGCCTCCGCGGCCGCGGCCGCCTCGACGCGCCGCAGGTCGTCGATCGCCTCCTGGTCGAGGCCCGTACGGCCGTCGCGGGCGAGCCGTTGGAAGCGGTCGGCGGCCGAGGCGTGGTCGGTGAACTCGCCGAGCACGTGCTGCAGCCGCTCGAGGGCGTCCTGGCAGCGGGCGCGGGCGCGTTGCGGAACCACCGGCGCGAAGATCTCGAGCGCGTAGCGGAGTTTCTTGCCGGCGATCCGCAGCCGGTGGACGTCGTCGTCGTCGCGGAGCCGGCGGTCGGCCTTGGCGAAGAAGCGATCCACGAGCGGCGCGAAGCACTCCCGGGCGTATGCCGCGAACGACGGCTGCCGCGACCCCGACGGGATCCGGGCGAGAAACTCCTCGACCCGCTCCTCCCAGCCGGCCGCGGCGAGCCGGTCGTGGAGGTCGCGGATCGGTTCGCGCGAGACGTCGCGCTGCCGGGCGAGCATGGCGACGAGCCGGCCGCGGGCCGCCGCGGCCTTGGATTTGAGGCCGGCGTCCGTGGGTGGCCGGGCGGCCAGCCGGCCCGTGAGCACGTCGAGGTCTCGCGCGTCACCCGCGACCCGCCGCAGTTCACGCAACCGTCGGGAGAACCAGGCGGTGCGCTTCCCGGGGAGGAGGTCGGCGAACGCCTCGAAGGCCGCGAGCGTCCGCCGCGTCGCCACCCGCAGCCGGTGCACGCTCTCCGCGTCCACCGGCCCGCGCACCGCCGCCCGCAGCTCCGTCCAGACGGCCTCGAGCCGGGCGCGGATCGTGCGGGCGGCGACGCGTCCGACGGGCGTCGATTCCGCCTCGAGGACGACCCAGTTCCGCCGCTGTCTCGTGCCGCTCATGCCGGCTGCTTCGCCTCGTGCCACGACCCGGTCCGCCGGGGTCGGATCACTCTACGGCGCCTGCCGGGCCGGTTCCAGAAGCCGCCGCCCCACGCGGACGTTCCACGCTCCGCCGGCCCGCATCCGCGTTCAGCCGTCGCCCCCGGGCTCCGGCATGCCCTCGGCCGTGGCGGCCGGCTCGTCGGCGGTCGCCGCGAGCAGCGGGAAGGACCGCGCGAGCACGTTCTCCCGGTCCATCCGCAGCGCGTCGAGCGCCTCGGGCCGCACGCGGACCTCGGCCGACTGGAAGGTCTTGAAGCCGGTACCGGCCGGGATGAGGTGCCCGAGGATGACGTTCTCCTTGAGGCCCACCAGGTTGTCGATCTTCCCGGCGAGCGCGGCCTCGGTGAGCACCTTCGTGGTCTCCTGGAAGCTGGCCGCGGAGATGAAGCTCGAGCTCTGTACGCTCGCCTTCGTGATCCCGAGGAGCTGCGTGCTGGCCGTGGCCTGCTTGGGCTTCGTGCCCTTCGCCGACGCCCCGCCGAGGACCTCGATCTGCGCGTTGGCCTGCGTCAGCACGTCCTTCGGCACGATCGTCCCCTCGGCGAACTCGCTGTCGCCCTTCTCGGTGATCCGCAGGCAGTCCTTGAGGTGTTCGTTGGCCTGCCGGAACTCGTGCTTGTCGAGCACGCTGCCGGGCAGCAGGCTCGTGTCGCCAACCGTCTCGATCTTCACCTTGCGCAGCATCTGCGACACGATGATCTCGATGTGCTTGTCGTCGATGTCCACCCGCTGGCTGCGGTAGACGTTCTGGATCTCGCGGACGAGGTACTGCTGCACCGCCTCCTCGCCCGAGATCCGCAGGATGTCGTGCGGCACGAGCGGCCCGTCGACGAGCGCCTCGCCCGCCTTGACGTAGTCGCCGGCGTGGACCCGCAGGTGCTTGCCGTGGGTCACGAGGTGCTCCCGCTCGTCGCCCCCCTCGCCGCGGACGATGATCGTCCGCTTGCCGCGACGCTTCTCGGCGAGCAGCTCGACCTTGCCGGTGATCTCGGCCATGATCGCCGGGTCCTTCGGCTTGCGGGCCTCGAAGATCTCGGTGACGCGCGGAAGGCCCCCCGTGATGTCCTGCGTGCCGGACGCCTCGCGGGGAGTCTTCGCCAGCACGTGGCCGGCCTTCACGGTCTCGCCCGGGGAGACCTCGATATAGGCCTTCTCGGGCAGGTAGGAGACCGCCAGGATCTTCCCCGACTCGTCCTCGAGGACGACCTGCGGGTGGTAGACGCCCTTGTGCTCCATGACCATGCGCCGAAGGTGGCCGCTGGGGTCCTTCTCGACGCGGAGCGTCTCGCCCTCGATCACGTCCTCGTAGCGGACCTTGCCGCCGACCTCGGAGAGGATCGGGATCGAGTGCGGGTCCCACTGGACGAGCACGGTGCCCGGCTTGACCTCGTCGTCCTCGGCGACCTTGAGAATGGCGCCGGCGGGGACGTCGAACTTCTCGAGTTCGCGGCCCTTCGGGTCGAGGATCGCGATCTCGCCGTTGCGGGCGAGCACGACCTGCTCCCCCTGCTCGTTCTGCACGGTCCGCAGCCGGGTGAACTTCACGGTGCCGGCGCGCTTGGCCTTGCTCTCGCTCTCCTCGATGGCCCGCTGACCCACGCCGCCGATGTGGAACGTCCGCATCGTGAGTTGCGTGCCGGGCTCGCCGATGCTCTGCGCGGCGATGATGCCCACCGCCATGCCCTCCTCGACGAGGGATCCGGTGGACAGGTCCATGCCGTAGCACAGCCGGCAGACGCCCAGCGGCGCGTCGCAGGTCAGGGCGCTGCGGACCTGGATCTTCTCGAGGCCGAGCTCCTCGATCTGCCGGGCCACCTTCGGCGTGATGACCTCGTCCTCGCGGACGATCACCTCGTCGGTGACGGGGTTGCGGATGTCGGCCCGGCTGACGCGGCCACGGATGCTGTCGGCCAGCTGCACCTCGACCTTCTCGCCGCGGTAGATGACGCCCTTCTCGATACCCTGCGTCGTGCCGCAGTCGTGCATCGTGACCACGACATTCTGCGCCACGTCGGCGAGCTTCCGCGTGAGGTAGCCCGAGTCGGCGGTCTTGAGCGCCGTGTCGGCCAGACCCTTGCGGGCGCCGTGCGTCGAACTGAAGTACTCGAGAACGGTCAGGCCCTCGCGGAAGTTGGCCTTGATGGGGGTCTCGATGATCTTGCCCGACGGCTTCGCCATCAGGCCGCGCATGCCGGCCAGCTGGCGGATCTGCTCCACGCCGCCACGGGCGCCGGAGTGGGCCATGAGGTGGATCGGGTTCACGTAGCCGCCCCGCCGGTTGGGCTTGGCGTCGGTGTCCTGCTCGAGCTCCGCCATCATCTCCTTGGTGATCTGCTCGCGGGCGTGCGTCCAGACGTCGAGCACCTGGTTGTAGCGCTCGCCGTCGGTGATCATGCCCTTCTGGTACTGCTTGAGGATCTTGAGCACGCCCTTCTCGGCGTCGCCGATGATCCGCGTCTTGCTCGTGGGAGTGATGAGGTCGTCCGTCGCGAACGACAGGCCGCTGCGGGTGCTCCAGCTGAAGCCCACGCGATTCATGTCGTCGAGCAGGTCGATCGTCCGCCGCCGACCGAGGGTCTGGTAGCAGTCCGAGATCACCCGCGCGAGCTCGCTCGACCGCATCGGCAGGTTGTAGAACAGCATCCCCTCGGGCAGGATCGAGTTGAAGATCACGCGGCCGACGGTGGTCTCGATCACCGCTCCCGGCTTGCCGAGCGCCTCGACGTCGGTCTTCAGCCGCCGCTTGCCGGGGAGCTTGACCTTGATCTTCGCGTGGGTGTCGACCTTGCCGAGCGAGTGGGCGAGCTCGACCTCGTCGAAGTTCTTGAACACCATGCCCTCGCCCGATCGCTTCGGGATGGCCATGGTCAGGTAGTAGCACCCCATCACCACGTCCTGCGACGGCGAGATGATCGGCGCGCCGTTGGCCGGGCTGAAGATGTTGTTCGTCGAGAGCATGAGCGTGTGCGCCTCGACCTGCGCCTCGATGGAGAGGGGCAGGTGCACCGCCATCTGGTCGCCGTCGAAGTCGGCGTTGAAGCCCTTGCAGACGAGCGGGTGGAGCTTGATGGCATTGCCCTCGACGAGCACCGGCTCGAAGGCCTGGATGCCCATGCGGTGGAGCGTGGGAGCCCGGTTGAGGAGCACCGGGTGGTTGCGGATCACCTCCTCGAGGATGTCCCAGACCTCGGCGTCTTTCCGCTCGAGCATCTTCTTCGCGCTCTTGATCGTGTCGGCGTGGCCGAGCTCCTTGAGCCGCCGGATGATGAACGGCTGGTAGAGCTCGAGCGCGATCTTCTTCGGCAGGCCGCACTGGTGGAGGCGGAGGTTCGGGCCGACCACGATCACGGAGCGGGCCGAGTAGTCCACCCGCTTGCCGAGCAGGTTCTCGCGGAACCGGCCCTGCTTGCCCTTGATCATGTCGGTGAGGCTCTTGAGCGGGCGGTTGCTCGAGGCGAGGACCGGCCGCTTGCAGCGGTTGTTGTCGAACAGCGCATCGACCGACTGCTGCAGCATCCGCTTCTCGTTGCGGATGATGACCTCGGGCGCGTTGAGGTCCACCAGCTTCTTGAGCCGGTTGTTGCGGTTGATGATCCGGCGGTAGAGGTCGTTCAGGTCGCTCGTGGCGAAGTTTCCGCTGTCGAGCATCACGAGCGGCCGCAGGTCCGGCGGGATCACCGGGATCACGTCGAGCACCATCCACTCGGGCTTGTTCTCGCTGTCGCGGATCGCCTCGACGATCTTCAGCCGGTTGACGAGATCCTTCTTCTTCTGCTTCGAGTTCGTCGTGGCGAGCTCCTCGCGGAGCTCCTTCGACAGCCGCACGAGGTCGAGGCCGAGAAGCAGCTTGCGGACCGCGTCCGCCCCCATCTCCGCCTCGAAGCCGCCGTCGCCGTAGGCCGCCTTGGCCTCGCGGTACTCCTCCTCGGTGAGCAGTTGCTGCTTCTTGAGCGGCGTGTCCTTGGGATCGAGGACGACGTAGTCCTGGAAGTAGATCACCTTCTCCAGGCTCGAGGTCTTCATGTCCAAAAGCGCGCCCAGCCGGCTCGGCATGGCCTTGAAGAACCAGATGTGGACGACCGGCGCGGCCAGCTCGATGTGGCCCATCCGCTTGCGGCGGACCCGCGAGTGCGTGACCTTCACGCCGCACCGGTCGCAGATCATGCCCTTGTACTTCATCCCGCGGTACTTGCCGCAGGAGCACTCCCAGTCCTTCTCGGGGCCGAAGATCTTCTCGCACATCAGGCCGTCCTTCTCCGGACGGTAGGTGCGGTAGTTGATCGTCTCGGGCTTCTTGACCTCGCCGAACGACCAGCTGCGGATGTCGTGCGGCCGCGCGAGGCTGATCTTCACGGCCGAGTAGTCGTTGACGCGATCGTAGGTGGCTTCACCGATGCTCACGTGTCATCTCCCTTTGTATTTTCCGAACGCGCCCGAACACACTGCCATCCGACGCCGAACGCTCGTCAATCAATCCGCCGCTTCTCCAACTGCATGTTCAGGGCCAGGCCCCGGATCTCGTTGGTGAGCACGTCGAAGCTGGCGGGCGTGCCGGCCTCGAGCGTGTTCTCCCCCTTCACCATGCTCTCGTAGATCTTCGTCCGCCCCTCCACGTCGTCGCTCTTCACGGTGAGCAGCTCCTGGAGAATGTAGGCGGCACCGTAGGCCTCGAGCGCCCACACCTCCATCTCCCCGAAGCGCTGGCCGCCGAAGCGCGCCTTGCCGCCGAGCGGCTGCTGGGTGATGAGCGAGTAGGGGCCGGTCGAACGGGCGTGGACCTTGTCGTCCACGAGGTGGTGGAGCTTGAGCATGTAGATGTAGCCCACCGTCGTCTCCTGCTCGAGCGGCTCGCCCGTGCGGCCGTCGAAGAGCTGGGCCTTGCCGTGCTTCGGGAGTCCGGCGTCGGCGAGCACCTTGTTGATGTCGTCCTCGCTCGCGCCGTCGAACACGGGCGTGATCGCTTGGAATCCGAGCAGCTTTCCGGCCCAGCCCAGGTGCGTCTCGAGGATCTGCCCCACGTTCATCCGGCTCGGCACGCCGAGCGGGTTGAGGAGGATCTGCAGCGGGGTGCCGTCCTCGAGGAACGGCATATCCTCCTTGGGCAGGATCTTGGCGATCACGCCCTTGTTGCCGTGGCGGCCGGCCATCTTGTCGCCGACCGAGATCACCCGCTTGGCAGCGACGTAGACCTTCACCATCTGCAGCACGCCGGGCCGAAGCTCGTCGCCGCGCTTCATGCTGTTGAGCCGCCGGTCGCGGGCGTCGATCGCCTCCTCGACCGCCGGCCACATCGACTTCACGAGCTTGTCCACCGCCGCCCGCCGCTCGGGCGAGCGGATCTCGATCTCCTCGGGCTTGAACTGGGCCGCGCGCTCCGCCACGACCTTGTGGTCCTGGTTCTTGACCAGCGGGCTGCCGTCGGCCGCGGCGAGCGGCTTGGGGAGGAGCTTGTCGATCTCCGACACGAGCGCCCCGAAGGCCTCGGCGATCTGCAGGTTGCCCTCGGCCTCGGCGTCCTTGAGCTGCTTCTGAAACTCCCGCCGCTCGTCCTCCGAGAGGCTCATCTGCCGCGAGAACTTCTCGGTCGCGATGACGATGCCCTCGACGCCCGACGGCACCTCGAGCGAGTCGTTCTTCACGTCCTCGCCGGCCCGGCCGAAGATCGCGTGCAGGAGCTTCTCCTCGGGGGTCAGCTCGGTCTTGCTCTTGGGCGAGACCTTCCCGACGAGGATGTCGCCGGGGCGGACGTAGGTGCCGATCCGCACGATGCCCCCATCGTCGAGGTTGTGCAGCGCCCGTTCGCCCACATTGGGGATGTCGCGGGTGAACTCCTCGCGGCCGAGCTTCGTCTCGCGGATCTCGATGTCGTATTCCTCGATGTGGATCGAGGTGTAGACGTCATCCTCCACCAGCTCCTGGCTGATGATGATCGCGTCCTCGAAGTTGAAGCCGTCCCAGGCCATGAAGCCGACGAGCACGTTGCGGCCCAGGGCGAGCTCCCCCTTGTAGGTGGCGGCGCCGTCGGCGATGACCTCGCCCTTCTCGACCTTCTGCCCCGGCGTCACGATCGGCTTCTGGTTCTGGCAGGTCCGCTCGTTGAGGCCCACGTACTTCCGCAGGTCGTAGCGATCGACCGGGCCCGTGCCCGAGGCCGGCCCGATCTCGATGGTCTCGGCGTCGACGTAGGTCACCGTCCCCTTGCGGGCGGCCCGCACGATGAGGCCCGAGTTGGCGGCGACGTCGCGCTCCATGCCCGTGGCCACGACCGGCGGCTCGGTCACGAGTAGCGGCACCGCCTGGCGCTGCATGTTCGAGCCCATGAGGGCGCGGTTGGCGTCGTCGTGCTCGAGGAAGGGGATCAGGCCGGCAGACACGCCCACCATCTGGCTCGGCGCCACGTCGATGTACTGGATCTCGTCCGCGGGCACGAGCACGAAGTCGCCACGATAGCGGGCGATGATGTTCTCGCCCACGAGCTTGCCGTCCACCACGGTCGCGTCGGCGGGCGCCAGGTGCGCCTCGTGCTCCTCGTCGGCCCGCAGCCAGACGACGTCGTCGGTGAGCCGGCACTTCGACACCTTGCGATACGGCGTCACGAGAAAGCCGTAGGAGTCCACGCCCGAGTAGATCGCGAGGCTCGAGATGAGGCCGATGTTCGTGCCTTCCGGCGTCTCGATCGGGCAGATCCGCCCGTAGTGCGAGATGTGCACGTCGCGGACCTCGAACCCGGCCCGCTTGCGGTTGAGGCCGCCCGGACCGAGCGCCGAAAGCCGCCGCTCGTGCGTGAGCATGGAGAGCGGGTTGGTCTGGTCCACGACCTGCGACAGCTCGCCGCGGCCGAAGAAGTACTCGATGGCCGCCGAGATGCTCTTGGGGTTGATGAGCGTCCGCGGCGACATCTCCGCCACGTCCTTGAGACTCATCCGCTCCTGCACGGTGCGCCGGAGCTTGAGGAAGCCCTTGCGGAGCTCGTCGCTGGCGAGCTCGTCGATCGTCCGCAGACGCCGGTTGCCGAGGTGGTCGATGTCGTCCACCTCCACCTGGCCGCCGCCGTCGCTCAGCTCGAGCATGTAGCGGATCGCCGCGATCAGGTCGTCGGCGCGGAGCGTCATCTCCGTCTCGGGCACGTTGAGGCCGAGCTTGCGGTTGATGCGGAACCGGCCCACGCGGCCGAGGCGGTAGCGGTTGGTGTCCTTGAACTTCTCGTCGAACAGCGTCCGCGCCTTGTCGAGGGCCGCCGGATTGCCCGGCCGCAGCCGCTGGTAGATCCGCACGAGCGCGTCCTCGTGGCTCGGGGCCACGCCGGTCCGCCGCCGGGACTCGTCGGCGTCCTCGCGGAGGCTGTTGACGATCAGCGGCACCTTCTGCTCCGACATGACCTCGATGCTCTTGATGCCCGAGGTGCAGATGAGCTCCGCCTGGTCGTGCGTGATCTTGCAGCCCGCGTCGACGATGATCTCGCCGGCCCGGTCGCTGCCCTTCGGGTAGACCACGTCGTCGGCGGCGATCTTGCCCTCGATCTTCGCGACGTAGCGGCCGCCCTCCGTCTTCACCCGCTCCGTCTTGTAGAAGAGCTTGAGGATCTCCGCGTCGGACGAGTACTTCGGGTCCATCGCCCGCAGCAACGTGAGCGCGGAGAACTTGCCGCTCTGGTCGATGCGGACCTGGAGCGTGTCCTTCTTCGAGACGTTGAGCTCGATCCAGCTGCCGCGCTCGGGGATGATCCGGCAGTTGTAGGTCTTGCGGTCGCTCGACTCGGTGTCGGCCACGAAGTCGATGCCGGGGGAGCGGTGGAGCTGGCTCACGACCACCCGCTCGGCGCCGTTGATGATGAACTCGCCGCCGCCGAGCATGATCGGGACGTCGCCGAGGTAGACCTCCTCCTCCATCGGCTGCTCGCGCGTCAGGCGGAGCCGGACGTGCAGCGGCCGGCCGTAGGTCATCCGCAGTTGCCGGCACTCGTCGGGATCGTAGCGCGGCTTGCTGAGGCGATAGCCGATGTACTCGAGCTTGACCGTGCGGTCGTAGCTCTCGATCGGGAAGATCTCCCGCAGCACGCCCTCGATGCCGTGGTCCTTCCGCTTGGCGGGCGGCACGTCGTACTGGAGGAACGCGTCGTAGAAGCGCGTCTGGATGTCGGTGAGGTCGGGGATCGAGTGGCTGGCGCGACGGCTGCCGAAGTGACGGATCTCGGAGGGCTGGAGGCGGCGGACGGCGCGGGTGGCCATGAACAGGATGCTCCTCGGAAGTGTGCGGCGAACGCCGCGCGGCGCGGAGGCCGCGGAGGCGTCAGGCTCCCGGGGCGGCGAGCCGGCGACGGGGCGCGGCGACCGAACCGGGAACAGGCTCGTCGCCCCGCCGGCCCGACACGGGCGCCGGACGGAACGACCACGGCAATGACAGGACGGGCGGGCTGGGCAAGGGGCGGCGACGAGGGACGCAAATACTATACCGTTTCAACTCCGGGCGGCCAACCACTCGGCCGGAACCCGGAAATCAAGACGGTTTCGCTACTTGATCGCGACCTTCGCCTTCGCCTCCTCCAGTTCCTTTTTCAGCTTCTCGGCGTCGGCCTTGGAGATACCCTCCTTGACCTTCGCCGGGGCGCCCTCGACCAGATCCTTGGCCTCCTTGAGGCCCAGGCCCGTGGCGGCGCGGACGACCTTGATGATGCCGATCTTCGCGTCGGCCGGATAACTCTCCAGCACGACGTCGAACTCGGTCTTCTCGGCAGCCGCCTCGCCGCCGCCGGCGGCACCGCCGGCGCCACCGGCCGGAGCGGCCATCATGACCGCGCCGCCCGCGGCCGGCTTGATCCCGTGGACCTCGTCGAGGTAGTCCGACAGCTCCTTCGCCGCCTTGAGGGTCAGACCGACGATCTTGTCGCCAAGATCCTTGGTCTCCTTGGAGAATTCACGCGTCGCTTCAGCCGTTGCCATCGCTCGAGATCCTTTCACGGAAAAAGAGGGGAGCCCTATGTCTTACCACGTGTTTCGCCAGAGTGAAGCCCCGCGCGGGAAAACCCCGGCGGGACCCCGCCTCACGCCGCCGGAGCCTCGCCGCCGGCCGCCTTTTCGAGGTCCTCGGCCCGGGACTTGATCTGCCCGGCCAGGACGCCGCCGGCCGCGGCGATCTGGCCCGCCAGCCGGCCGGCCAGGGACGAGATCTGCCCGGAGAGCACCGACAGCTGCTCCGCCCGGGTCGGCCACTTCGCCACCCGCTTCACGTCGGCGGGCTCGAGCCGCGAGCCGTCCAGGGCGCCACCCCGGCACTCGAAGCCCTCGAAGTCCTTGACCCCGGCGAGGCGGTCCAGCTCCTTCGCAAGATCGACGACGTCCTCGCCGCCCCAGGCGACGGCCAGCATGCCCTCGGCCTTCGCGAACGCAGGCTCGAGCGGCGTACCCGCCACGACCCGCTGCGCCAGGCTGTTCTTCACGAGCTGGAGGTGGATCCGCTTCTTCCGCAGCTGCTGCCGCAGCTGCGTGGTCGTCTGCGCGTCGAGGCGGCCCAG
>JBJTPA010000132.1:0-2875 GCA_046074885.1 Planctomycetaceae bacterium | reverse complement strand
TGTCCGCCGACCGCATGCCCACCAGTCGCGGCATCGCGCCGCTTGCCGACATTCCCGATCGCGAGGGCGGTGACGGCGGACCTGAGCTTGTGATTCGGGGCGAACACCCCGTGATAGCGATGCCGGTGCTTCCGCGGCGGGGGCACGAGATCGGCCAGCCGGTCCAAGAAGTCACACGGCGAGAGTTCGACGACGCCGTTAGCGCCCGGCCTGTGACCGTCACGGGTCGAGCCCGCCGCAGTACGGAGCAGCCGCTCGATCTCTTCGATGAAGATCCTCGTGAGGGCCGCGACCGCGCTTGGGCCGGTCAGCGAGGAAGCATCGCAACCGCTTCGGCACGGAGATCACCCACTGCCGCACGGGCACCGGGGGAATGACGCGGTCGACGAGATGCGCAGCTGTCTGTGCCATCCGGCGGCCATTGCAAGACGGACAGACACCCCGGCCCTTGCACGAGAAGGCCACGGCTCACTTCCGCCGTGCTGGCCCGAGTGTGCGGCCCTTGAACATCATGACAGGTGTCGCCATCGGAAGGTGTCTCATGGCCCCGGCTCGATCGCGCAGTGGATCGCCCAGATCAACCCGTCGGAGTTCTGACGGTTGTTCGTCTTAATCACCAGCTGATTGTCCCCCGGCTTCAAGACGACGGGGATCCGCGCCGTCTCGAAACCGTCCGAGTGATCGAGGGTCGCGAGCTTCGTGCCGTTGAGCCAGACATTCGCCCAGTCGTCGAAGGCCAGCCGCAGTGTGGCCGCCCGTTGCGCCCCGCTGATGATCGTGGTCCTGGTGTAGAAGGAATGGTCGGTCGGTGGATAGGCCGGGCGATGCTGGCTGACGTGCTCGAGCCGCAACCACCCGTGCTCGCTCCGCAGGGAGTGGACGGGATGGTCGACCGCACCGATCCTGATGGCGGCAGGGAGCAACGGCTGCGAGAGCTGCCGGATCATGTCCTCGGCTGGCTGATTGAAAGCTTCGATATCGGCACCGTCGGCGATCAGCCCCACTGCGACCCACTCGCCGGGAGTCTCGACGGACGGGGCTTTCGAGTCGGGGACCTTGTAGAAATACGACACCGCTTCGTAGTCGTCGGCCCGAGCGTTCGAGGTGAAGAGCAACGACGATCGGAATACGACCGGATCGGGACCGAAGAAGCGGTAGAAGACGCCGTCCTGGTCGTTCCGCCCCCGGTTGTCACGGTACGGACACCCGGTCCAGGGGGTCTGGTACTGGTTGAACCCCCAGGAGAAGCCGAAGTCGTCCTCGACGTTGGCTCCGCAGATCACGTGCGGGTCGGTCTCGCCGTCGATCAGCATCCGAGTGCCGCTGTTGTGGAAGACCATGTCGCCATGGTCCTGCTGGCGATATCCCATCACGTAGCCCGCCAGGAACCCGACCCCGTCCGTCTCGAGGATCGGAAAGGGCTTCGTTGGTGACGCCGGCTCGGCAAGGTGATGCTGGGCGTGGAATCGCAATGGGGTCAGGTCGACGCCCGTCGGATACTGCTGCCAGTCGACCATGGCGGCGCCATGCTTGGGCGACTTGCCGTGGAGCCGGATCACGCAGCCGGTGGAGAAAGGGACGGGCAGGCGGAGGTTCCAGCCCGGCGACGCTTTGGCGGGAATCTGCGGGTCATTGGTCACCGTGAAGTTGGGGAAGGTGACGAGACCTGCGCTTTGGATGTGGTACTCCTCGAAGTTGAGCATGGTGCCGAAAAACGACCGGAACGGCATGCGCACCTGGGGCGTGTCCGCTCCGTCGACGGTGATCTCAATGTCGAGGTCGGCGAGGTCCTTCTCGGCGAACACGAACCACAGCTTCCGCAGGCAACCCGGGCCGGTGACGTTCATGACGTCGACGGTGTCGTCGGCTCCGGATGCGATATTCGCGGTCGTGCGCCGGGATCGAAACTGCGTCGGCAAGTGCAGGAGTGGTACCGCGGGATCGGCATACGTTTCGGGGAACGGGTCTCTGGCCGGCACTATGGGTTCGCGGTCACCAACGACTTCCTCGCGGTCTTGCACTTCGGCTCCGGATGCTGTCGTGTCAACGGGCAGTGCAGCCCCCAAAAAACAGATGGCCGCACACCTGACGACATCGATCAATGCTCTCCCGGCCATCAGCTTCATCGTGGCTTCTCCTTTCCCCTGAACAGACGGTCCGACGACGAGCGGGCGTCGTGGCGATGCGTTCCGGGCCGATTCAGTTCCCGTGGGTCGGTGAATCGAAAAGCGACACCGTGTGTTGATCGAACACGCGAGACTCCCCTTCGGTGAGTCGTGTCATTGTGACCCCCCTTCCAGTTTTTGTACCAGTGCTCATGAGAGAGTTGGGGAACAGTCCGCATGGTGTGTCGGAGGGAGGGGCGTAGCCCCGACCGGAGACACACCACGCGACGCCGCCGGGACCACCCCGGAGGCCGTATCGTCAAGCCTGGCAACGAACGCCGCCGGGGTCAGCCACTTCACGGCGTCGGCAGTCGAACTGATCCCGCTGTGGTAACCGAACGCATCAGTCGGATTGGCCTGGGGCTTTGTGGCCGCCTGGATTGCGGAATCGATTTCCGCCAGGCGTGGCCCGGCCTTTTTGGCGACGGCGGCCTCGAGCTCGTTCTTCCGCTTCTCGAGGGCGATCTTGCCGTCGGTCTTCGTTTCGGGAAGTTCGGTATGGCCGATGAAGTCCCACGGCCCCGCCGCGATGAACCCGATCGCCTCCTGGCCGTCGAGCGTGTCGGGAGGGAGCCTGTCGCCGGCCACCTGCTCCTCGATGAATCGGGCGTAGGGCTTGTCGGCATCGGGCCGCACGGCGAACTCGCTCACCGCCTCGGGCACGGCCGGCTTCACGATCGGCTGCCACGCCCAGTGGTCGAGCCGTGGAT
>JBJTPA010000131.1:0-6907 GCA_046074885.1 Planctomycetaceae bacterium | reverse complement strand
GGCACCGACCAGCTCAAGGGGTTCGCGGTCACGCTCATCCTCGGCCTGATGCTCAACCTGTTTACGGCGGTGTTCTGCTCGCGGGTGGCGTTCGATCTCGCCGAGCGGAACGGCTGGCTGCGGCGGCTCAACATGGCGCGGATCTTCGGCCAGCCGAGCTTCCGGTTCGTGGCCTGGATGCCGGTGGCGCTGCTCGTGTCGCTGCTCGTGATCCTTGCCGGCGGGGCCGCCGCCTGGGTCCGCGGGCCGGGCCTGCTCGACATCGACTTCACCGGCGGGTCGAGCGTGCAGCTCGAGTTCCGCGAGGGGCAGGGGCTCGACGCCGCCGAGGTGCGGAAACTTGTCGGCCGCGACGGCGCCGAACTCCCCGACGTGGCGGTGAGCGCCATGACGGCCGGCAAGGACGCGGCCGACCGCGGCTACAAGATCGACACGTCGCTCCGCGACCTCGCCGAAGTGCAGCGGCGGCTCGGCAAGGCCTTCGCGGGCCGGCTGCCGACCTACGTGATGAAGATCGACTCCGTGGGCCCGGTCGAGCCGGCCGCCGGGTCGCCGGCCGCGGAGGGCGGCGCGCCGCGCACCGTGGCCAGGATCGAGTTCCCCGCCCGCATCAGCCTGCCGACCCTGCAGGAGCAGGTCGGCCGGGCGCTGAAGGCCAAGGGGCACGCCGAAGGGGCCTTCGAGCTGGTGGCCGACGGCATGACCGCCCGGGCGAAGCCCTACGCCACGTGGACCGTCACCACGCCCCTCGATCCGGCCGCGACCCGCGAGGTCCTGGAGGCCGTGCAGGCCGCGCTCGCCGGCGAGCCGGTCTTCCGCTCGGCCAACACGATCGGCGGCAAGGTGGCCGGCAACACGAAGGTCACGGCGGTGGTCGCCCTGGCGGCGAGCCTCTTGCTCATCGTGCTCTACGTCTGGGTGCGGTTCCAAAACGTGGCCTTCGGGCTCGCGGCCGTGGTGGCGCTGATCCACGACGTGCTCGTCGCGGTGGCCTGCCTGGCCCTCAGCAGGTTCGTGTCGCCCTGGCTCGGCTGGGCCCTCGTGGACGACTTCAAGATCAGCCTCGACGTCGTGGCCGCGCTGCTCACGATCATCGGCTTCTCCATCAACGACACGATCGTGATCTTCGACAGGCTGCGCGAACTCCGCGGCAAGAGCCGGTTCGTGACCGCGGAGATGGTGGACAAGGCGGTGAACCAGACGTTGAGCCGGACGATCCTCACGTCGGGCACGGCGTTCCTCGCGACGCTGATCCTCTACGTCTTCGGCGGCCAGGGCATCCACGCCTTCGCCTTCACGATGCTGGTGGGCATCGTGACGGGCTCCTACAGCACGATCTACATCGCCTCCCCGATCGTGCTCTGGCGGCAGCACCGTGGGGCCGGCGTGACCGCCGGCCACGCGTCCCGGAACCCCGTGCCGGCCTGATCGCGGGGCCTTCCACCCGGGACTCCCGGGCTGTTCCGGCGGTGGAGTCTCCCGGCCGCGGGCGGCAAACTCTGCCGGCCGTGTCGATGCTGCCGCCCGCGCGCGTGCCGCGGATCGTGTCGGCGGGGACGGGCGAGGTCGCGCGCCGCGTGGGCGCCGGCAGGCGGCGGCCGGTCGCCGGGGCCCCGTTCGCAGGGCATGGTTGCCCATGGGCTGCCCGTGGCGCGGCGGCGACCGGAGGTACCGGCCATGAGCGTGATCGGCACGATGCGATTTCTCGTCGGAGCCGGCCTGGTAGCGGCGGGCGCCTCGCTCGCCGCGCCGCTGGCGGCGCGGCTGACCGCGGCCACCCGGGCCCCGGCGCCGGTCGCGCCGGCCGGGCAGGTGCCTGCCGGGGGCATGGTCGCCCCCCGCGGGTCGTCACCAGCCGCCCGGCCGCCCGTGCTCGCGTCCGCGGATCCGGGCCTCGTTCCAGACGGGGGGCTCGCACCGCCGCCCGCCGGTTCCGGCGCGGACGGCGCTGATTGGCTTCAGCTCGACCGCAGCCCGCCTCCCCCGCCGGCTCCGCTGCCGCCCGCGCCGGTCGAACTGGCCCGGCCGAACCCGGCGATGGGGGCGGCGTATCGCTCGACGCTCGAGGTGCCGCCGCCGGCGCTCCTCGACGCCGCCGCGCCGCCGCCCGCGACGGCGTGGCCGGTGGTCTCGGCATCGACCCCGGTTTCGGCCGCGGTGGCGCTCCCGGCCGCGGCGCCGGTCGTGGAGCTCACGGTGCCCGCCACCTACCGCGTCCGCGACGGAGACGATCTGGGTTCGATCGCGGGGCGCTTCTACGGCCATCCGGCCGCCGCGTCGGCGATCTGGGCGGCCAACCGCGAGATGATCCCACATCCCGAGCTGCTGCCCATCGGTGCGGAACTCAGGCTGCCTCCACCGTGGTCGGTGCGGATCCAAGGCCGGGGCGCGACCGGCGGGATCGAGCCCGCCGCGCACGTCCGCCCCCCGGCCAGGGGCCGGGCCGGCGATCCGGCCAGCGTCGCGGCGGCCGCGGCCGTCCCGCCGCCGTGGCTCGCCCCGGTGCCCGTGGTGCCGGGCGCGGAGTTGCCGCAGCCCGTCACCGCGCCGCGTCGGTGAGCGTGGAGAGGAATCGTTCGATGAGGTCCGCCGGCCAGTCGCCGGCGACCGCGCGGTCCCTCGGCACCCAGGCCGCGAGCCGATCCCCGGTGAGTTGCGTGTCGAGCACCCAGAGGTAGAGCGACGGCCTCGCGTCGTCGGCCTCCTTCGCCTCCTCCAGCTTCGGAGCCTGCCGGGGCTCCCGCTGCCCGGGTCGCCTCTCCTTCCAGGCGTCGGGTCGCTGCCGCTTCAGTTGGTCATAGATCTTCGTCGCGTCGGCATCCTTCACGCCGCCGATCACGAGGACCGGCAGCGTGCGGCGCACCGGCTCCGCCGCCAGCGCCGGCGAGATCGAGAAGCCCCGGGTGGTCCAGGCCGGGCTGACGAGCACGAGGCCGCGGACCGTCCGCCCCTGTGCGCCGCTGGCGAGGTCGGGCCACGCGGCGTCCGCGGCCGCCCACTGCGCCGCGACGGCGGCGCCGACACCCGACCCCACGACGACGAGCCGCCCGCCGTCGAGCTTGCCGGCCTCGGACTGCTCCTTGATCCAGGTCCGCACCGCCTCGACATCACCGCGGTTGGCCGCCTGGTCGCGGACGCGGCCCCCGCTCGTGGTCACCATCGCGTCGAAGTCGGCCTTCTTGATCGACTTCGGGTCGAGGATGCGGTCCTCCGGGCCCTTCGTGGCGCCGTGGCCGCGGAGGTCGGGCACCACCGCCGTGATGCCCCGCGACTGCAGTTCCAACGCCAGCGGCTCGAGCGACTGGTGTGATCCGCCGAGGTCGTGGAGGAGGATCGCGACGGGCGGAGGCGGGGGCGGCGCGCCGTCCGTCTCGGGCCGCTTCGCGGGGTAGTGCCACGCCGCAACCGTGAAGCCGTCCGACGTGGCGAGCTTGAGCCGCTCGCCGGCGGGCTTCGCGGGAGCGTCACCGGCCGGGGCAGTGGCGGCGGCTCCGGGCGCGGCGGCGGGAGCCTGGGCGGGCTGGCCGGCGGCCCGCCCGAGAATGGGTCCGGCGGGCAGGGTGAGGGCCGCGAGGATCGGGAGAATGGCACGGGCAGTGACGGCCGGGAAACGGCCAGGATCGGCGGTGGAACTGGCGGGCATGGAAGAATCCCCGGGAACGCCGCCGCCGGCCCGAAAATAAAGTCGCCCTGTCCGGCGAGGCTCCGATAGAATAGTGGAGCATGGTGGTCTGTTCCAAGGCTTCACCAGGAGTCGGGCGGCCGCGATCCGGCGCGGTGCTGGTGTCACATGACCTCGCTCGAGCAGGCTCGGCTCTGGTGGCAACGGACGACGGGGGAGGACGAGACGCCGCTCGACGGTGACACGCCGGCATGGGCGGCGAGCATGGTCGTGCACGTCGCCGTCCTGCTCGGGCTGGCGGCGATCGTCGTGCCGCCGGAACGGCGTTCGACCCCGCCGATCACCATCGTGCAGTCCCAGCCCGATCCGGTGGAGGACGTCCTGCTGCCGCCCGAGGAGATGGTCGTGGCGACGCCGGACGACGCGTCTGGCGCCCAGAGTTCCGAGAGCGTCGCGGCGGCCGATTCGCTGGCGCCGCTGCTGTCCGACACGTCGGTGGTGCCGGTCGAGGTCGCCGAGTTGCTCGACAGCGACGTCCACATCGACGCGCCCGAGGACGTCGTCGTCCCCGAGGGCCTCAAGCTGAGCGACAGCATCGCCATCCGCGGCACGGTGGCCGTGGGCACCTCCGGCGCGAGCGGCGCGGTCGATCGGCTGACGGCCGAGATCAAGGCCTCGCTCGACCAGCGGCCCACGCTCATCTGCTGGGTCTTCGACCAGTCGGTCAGCCTGGCGGCCCAGCGGAAGGAGATCGCGTCCCGGCTCGAGCGCGTCTTCGACGAACTCGGCACCAACGGATCGACCGCCCACCGACCCGACCTCACGAACATGGTGTACGCCTACGGGAAGAAGGTCACGCCCGTCGTCATCAAGCCCACGCGAGAGTGCGCCGAGGTGGTGGAGGCCATCCGGTCGATCCCCGTGGACGAGTCGGGCGTGGAGATGACCTTCACGGCCCTCGCCGAGTCCGCCAAGGCCGCCAAGGTGGCCCGGATCAGTCCGCTGCAGCGGAACGTCATGATCGTCGCCTTCACCGACGAGGTGGGCAACGACGAGCAGTACGCCGATCAGGTGGCGGCCTTCTGTCGGACGCAGGCGATGCGGGTCTACGTGGTCGGCGTGCCGGCGCCGTTCGGTCGCCGCCAGGTGGAGGTGCGGTTCGTCGAGTACGACCCGAAGTACGCCGCCGACGATCAGTACCCGGTGGTCGATCAGGGCCCGGAGACGCTCTACCCGGAGCTCGTGAGGGTGCACGCCGGCAAGAAGTCCGACGAGCCGATGGACTCGGGGTTCGGCCCCTACAGCCTGTCGAAGGTCTGCGCGGAGACCGGCGGCATCTACTTCTGCGTCCACTCCAACCGCAAGGTCGGCGGCCGCGTCACCGAGACGGCCCCCATGGCGTCGCGGCTGCGGCACTTCTTCGACGGCGACGTGATGCGGGCCTACCGGCCCGACTACCTGCCGACGGCAAAGGTCGATCAGCTGATCGCGGCCAACCGCGCGAAGAAGGCGCTCGTGGACGCCGCCAAGAGTTCCGAGGTCAGTCCGCTCACGTCGCCGCGGATGACGTTTCCCAGGGAGGACGACGGCAAGCTCGCCGGACTCCTGAGCGAGGCGCAGAAGGCGGCCGCGGTGCTGGCGCCGAAGATCGATGCCCTCTACGGGATCCTCGCCACGGGGCAGGGCGACCGCGACAAGCTCGGCTCGAGAGAGAAGCGGTGGCAGGCTGGGTACGACCTCGCGATGGGCCGCGTGCTGGCCGCGAAGATCCGCAACGACGCCTACAACATCATGCTGGCACAGGCCAAGACCGGCATGAAGTTCAAGGACCCCAAGAACGACACGTGGAACCTCGTTCCCAGCGACACCGTGTCGAACGTCGGGTCGCAGACCGAGAAGCTTGCGGCCCAGGCGCGGACGTACCTCGAGCGCGTCGTGAAGAACCACCCGGACACGCCGTGGGCGATGCTGGCCAACGAGGAACTGAAGGTGCCGATTGGCTACGAGTGGCGGGAGTCCTACACCGGCGTGAACGCCCCGAAGAACGACGGCGGCGGTGGCGGTGGCAACCAGTCCGACGACAAGAAGCGGATGAACCTCGCCCCCCTGAAGCCGAAGCGCCCGCTGAAGAACCTGTGAGCGTCGCGGCCGCGATCATTCCGGATCGCGGCGCCGGGATGTCTGTCGTTGGTCCGGTTGCCTCGCAACCGGACTCGTTCTCGATCCATGGGCCGGATTCCCCGTGGTCCGGTTGTCTCGCCACCGGACTCGTTCTCGATCCATGGGCCGGATTCCAGTCGCGAGGCGACTGGGCCACGAGAAGAGCCAGCCACGCCTCCGCCCGCCGCTCCGCGGCGGGCCTGCTCGCCCGGAGGTGCGAGCAGCATGCGAGGCGAGGGGCACTTCAGCTGCCCCTCCGCCGAGCCAAGCCCGCCGGGGCCATGGATGGCCCGGCGGGCGCGAAGTCAGAACGTCAGCGATTCCTCCGCGAAGACGTCGCGGCTCTCGTAGGCGTGGAAGCAGCGCGAGATCTTGTTGGAGAGCATTCCGAGGAACATCGCGCGAAACTGCGACTCCGACCGGTCCGCGGCCGGGATCGCGCTGTCGGCCGGGAACGCGAAGTCGTCGAACCGACGCTCGAAGGCCACGTCGCCCGAGGCGACGTCGTACACGCGAACCACGGCGGAGGCCCGGCCCCGGTAGAGCGTGGAGCCTTCGTGGAGGCGGAACCGCTCGAGGTCGATGCCCACCACGTAGTCGGCGTCGAGCGACTTGCCGAGCGTGGCGTAGTCCACCCAGGAGTTCTCGTCGAGCCAGCGGGCCACCTCCTGCTGGCCGATGACACGGACGCGGCGGACGTTCCGGTCGATCTGTGTCCCGACGAGCGTGGCCAGTTCCCGGGCCACGGCCGCGTCAGCGAACTCGAGTTCCACGATCGGCCGGCAGACGACCGCCACGTGCTTCCCCTTGAGCCCGGCGAACTCGGCCGGCACGTCGGCCGGCTGGAGCAGGTAGGCGGCCGTGAGCAGCGTCGAGCAGCCGCCCAGGAGGGGCGCCGCCAGGAGAAGGGCGACGGCGGCGGACGGGCCGCGGTGTCCGATGGTCCGAGGGATCATGTCGGGCTCCTGGACGGGCGGGAAGGGTGGGGAGGGTAGCGGTGCGGAGGGGGCGGCTCAATGCCGCTACCACTGCAAGGAGGCCAACACTCGGATCGGCGTCGCTAACCCCGCGTGTGCGCGGAGCTCGCGGTACCGACAACTATTGGGTCCCGAAGTGCCAGGCTGG
>JBJTPA010000130.1:0-7618 GCA_046074885.1 Planctomycetaceae bacterium | reverse complement strand
TGGCGGCCAGCGAAGGCAGGATGCCGGGAGCGCAGCCGGCATCGAGTGAGCGAAGGGCACGATGCCCGCAGCGAACGTCCGGCGACGGGGCGTGGGCACCCCCGACCTACGCAACGGGCGACTTCTCATGCCTCCGAAAACCGCAAAAGTCGAACTACTCCACCACGAAGGAACCTGCGATGCCCCTCCACGATGAATGTCCGGCGGTCGACGACCTCACGGCCCTGCCTGACCATGGAAGCCCAGATGACCCGCCGCTGAAGACCGGATTTACAGAAGGGGTGTTGCTTTATCTTCACCCACAGATTCCGCTGAGGGGGCAAGTGCCACGACAAATGCTCGCCTCGGTCGGTCATTTCAGGCGTCAGCAAGCACCTTTCTGGCCGGATCGCCTTTCGGCCATATTCGCGCCATGCAACGGACCAAGGCCATCGCTGCGAGCGGAGCGGAGGCGTGGGTCGCCGGCGAGGTCCTGATCGACCGGATCCCCGACGCGCGGGGCGGCCGGCAGAGCATCGTCGGCGGCGGCAGTGCCAATACGGCCAAGGCGCTCGCGAGGCTGGGCATCAAGACCTGCTTCATCGACGGCATCTCCACCGACGAGCATGGCCGGGCGGCCCGGGCGGAGCTGCAGGCTGCAGGCGTCGATCTCGCCCACGCGCCGACGAGCGACAAGCCCACGGCGCTCGCCGAGGTCGCGCTCGATGCCGACGGGAAAGCCTCGTATGTCTTCAGCCTGGCGGGCACCGCGACGTTCGACTTCGCCGACTCCTGGCTTCCTCGCGGCGCTCCCACGGTGCTGCACGTGGGCACGCTCGCCACGATCGTCGAGCCGGGCTGCGGCGTGCTCCATCGCTGGGCGAGCAACCTCTCGGCTCACGTGGTCTACGATCCCAACGTCCGCCCGAGTGTCCTCGGCGACCGCGCGGCGTACCGTGCGGCCGTCGCCCGCTGGGTCACGATCAGCGATGTCGTGAAATTCTCGGCCGACGATCTGCAGTGGCTTTACCCCGAATCCCGTGGGCTGCCGGACATGATCGACCTCGCTCGCGCGACGCTCGCCCATGGGCCGTCGCTCGTCGCCATCACCCGCGGCGAATCGGGAATCGTGGGTGTGACGCGGGACCGGGTGATCGAGGTGCCGGCCGTCGCGACGACGGTCATCGACACCGTGGGTGCCGGCGACACGGCGGGGGCGATACTGGTCGAAGGCATCATCGACCACGGCCTGGCGGGGCTGTGCGGCGAGCGGCTTCGCGACGTGCTCGAGAGGGCCGCCCAGGCTGCTGCGATCACCTGTTCCCGAGCCGGCGCTCAGCCGCCTTGGGCTGGCGAATTACGGGGCTTGGAAGCGCCAGCAGTCCGTGATGCCCGGTGACCGTTGGCGAAGAGCCTCGCC
Source organism: Planctomycetaceae bacterium (assembly GCA_046074885.1). Taxonomy (GTDB): domain Bacteria; phylum Planctomycetota; class Planctomycetia; order Pirellulales; family UBA1268; genus QWPN01. Next base: position 6,219 of record JBJTPA010000130.1, on the reverse strand, counting down.
GAGGGCGGGCACGCACCGGCGGCCCGAGTTGAGGAGGTGGGCCATCGAGGTTTTCTTGGAAGTGCTTACTCCACCACGAAGGAACCTGCGATGACCCGCCGCTGAAGACCCGGATTTACAGAAGCGGTGTTGCTTTATCTTCTGGCGTGCATCATGGTGGCTGAAAAATCACGCCCCACGGATTCCGCGTTGTGGCTCTTACGGTCCCCAATTCACTCGCCGCCGCCCCCGTGGCCCCCGAGGAACGCACTGTCCACGGGCAGCCCTCGTGGATCCTCGCCACGAGCGACGTCGAACTCGCGGTGACGAAGCGGGGCGGACACATGGCGCCGGTGACCTTCGGCCGCACCGCCGGCACGCCGATCCGCCCCTACCACGTTTCGCCGTGGCAGGAGGAGGGGCTGAAAAACCTTCCCGCCGCCGTGCTCGTGCCGCTGCGGGGCGACTTTTTCTGCCTGCCGTTCGGCGGCAATGCGGCGCCGCAGGGCGGCGCGCGGCACGTGCCCCACGGCGAGGCGGCCACGGCCGAGTGGCGGCTGGGAGCGCGGACGCGCGACGCCGACGGCATCGAGCGGCTCTCCCTCGTGCTCGACACCCACGTCCGCCCTGGCACGGTCACGAAAGAACTGTTCCTCGTGCCGGGAGAGCCGGTCGTGTATTCGCGACACGTGATCGAGGGCTTTGCCGGCCCGACGCCGCTGGGGCACCACGCCACGCTCGCGATGCCCGAGGAGGAGGGCGTGGTCCGCGTGTCCACCAGCCCTTTCCGGATCGGGATGACCTGCCCAGGCGTGTTCGGCGACCCGGCTGCCAAGGAATACCAGTCGCTTGCGAGCGGGCAGACGTTCACCGATCTCGCGCGGGTGCCGAGCCTGTTCAAGGAGCCCGCTACGGTCGATTGCTCGAGGTTTCCCGTGCGGCGGGGCTACGCCGACCTGCTCGCCGTGGTGGCCGACGCGGGAAAACTCGGCGGCGGCCCGGCCTGGACGGCGGCCGTCAACACGCGCGACCGCTGGGCGTGGTTCGCGATCCGCGACGCCCGCGTGCTCCCCACGACGGCGATCTGGATCGAGAACCACGGCCGCCACGGGATCCCCTGGCTCGGCCGCAACAACTGCCTGGGTCTCGAGGACGTGTGCGCGTTCTTCGCGGATGGTCTCGTGCCCTCGATCGAGCCGAACGTGCTCTCCAAGCAGGGCGTCCGCACGGCACTCGAACTCGACGCCGCCCGTCCGACTGAGATCCGCTACGCGCAGGCCGCCGTCCGCGTGCCCGAAGGGTTCGACGTGGTCGAGACGATCGACTTCGCGACGCCGGGGCGGATCCGACTCGTCGCGGCATCGGGGAAGACCGTGACGGTGCCGGTGCGACACGCGTTCGTCATGGGAGGGACTCGGTCACCGTGAGCACGCAGTCGTTGACCGTCCGGGCGGAGACACGCATGCGCGGGTTCTTGGCCTGTCTCGCCGTCGCCGGCGTGGTCGCGCCCGCCGGCTGCGGGCCCGCCGCTCCGGGATCCGCGGCGACCGACACCCCGCGCGGCACGATCGGCGTCTCGCTGCTCACCCTCGACAATCCGTTCTTCAAGGTGATCGGTGACACGATCGCGGCGGAGGGACGCAAGCAGGGCTATGCCACGCTGCTCGTCAGCGCCGACAAGGACCCGGCCCGCCAGGGCAACCAGGTGAAGGATTTCCTGGTCGCCAAGGCCGCGGCGATCGTCCTCTCCCCGTGCGACTCGAAGTCGATCGGGCCGGTGATCCGCGAGGCCAACGCTGCGGGCGTGCCGGTGTTCACCGTCGACATCCCCTGCGACGAGCCGGGGGTCGTGATCGCCACCCAGGTGGCCACCGACAACCTCGGGGGCGGGCGTGAGGCCGGCCGGGCGATGATCGAGATGCTGGGGCCGGCGGGGGGCCGCGTCGCCGTGCTCCACTTCAAGCAGGCCGAGTCGTGCCGACTCCGCGTGCAGGGATTTCGCGAGGTGGTGGACGGCCACAATGCCGCGGGCGGACCGCAGATCGAGATCGTGACGGAACTCGAGAGCGGTGCTGCCAAGGACGGCGGCGCGAAGGCGATGGAAGACGCGTTGCAGGCGTTTCCCGACCTGCGGGGCGTGTTCGCCATCAACGACCCGGCGGCGCTCGGGGCCCGGGCCGCCCTCGAGAAGGCGGGCAAGGCCGGGCAGATCGGGATCATCGGGTTTGACGGCCAGCCGGAGGGCAAGGCGGCGATTCGCGAGGGCAAGATCTTCGCCGACCCGGTCCAGTTTCCGGACAAGATGGGGGCGGAGATCGTGGCGGCGATCGTGCGCTACTCGCGCGGGGAAACCCTGCCGCCGAAGATGCTCATCCCCACGAGCCTCTACCGCCAGGCCGACGCCGAGCGGGATCCGACCCTCGTCCCGGAGTCCGACCGGTGATCCACGCCGCGCACCCGCCGCTGCTCGCGATGCGCGGCATCGAGAAGTCGTTTCCCGGCGTGCGGGCCCTCGGTGGCGTGGATCTCGACGTCGACGGGGGCGAGGTGCTCGCCCTGCTCGGCGAGAACGGCGCCGGCAAGAGCACGCTCATGAAGGTGCTCGGCGGAGCGGTGCCGCCCGACGCCGGCCGGATCACCCTCGCCGGCCGCGACGTCGCCTTCCGGTCTCCGCAGGAGGCCCGGGCCGCCGGGATCGCCGTGATCCACCAGGAGTTCAACCTCATCCCCGGGCTCACGGCCGTGGAGAACATTTTTCTGGGGCAGGAGCGGTCGCGCGGCGGCTTTATTGCCCAGGCCGACGAGCGCGGGCGGGCGGCCGAACTGTTCCGCCGGCTCGGGGCCACGATCGACCTCGACGTGCCCTGCCGGCGGCTTACCACCGCCCAGCAGCAACTCGTCGAGATCGCCAGGGCGCTCGCCTTCGAGGCCCGGGTGATCGTGATGGACGAGCCCACCGCAGCGATTACCGCCGGCGAGGCGGAACGACTGTTTGGCATCGTCCGCGACCTGCGTAGCCGCGGCATCGCCGTGATCTACATCAGCCATCGGCTCGACGAGATCCTCGCGATCGCCGACCGCGTGCTCGTGCTCCGCGATGGACGGCATGTCGGCTCGAGGCCGCGGCAGGGCCTCGGCCGTCGGGAGCTCATCGGCCTGATGGTCGGCCGCGAACTGACCGAGGAGTATCCGCGACGCACGACGGCCCCGGGGGCCGTGCGGCTCGCGGTGGCGGGCCTGTCGCGAGGCACCGCGGTCCGCGACGTGTCCTTTTCAGTGCGGGCCGGCGAGATCCTGGCGATCGCCGGACTCGTGGGAGCCGGCCGCACGGAGGTGCTGCGGCTCATCTTCGGCGCCGATCGCCGGGATGCCGGCGAGATCAGCGTGGACGGCCGCAGGCTCGAGATCCGCTCTCCTTCCGACGCGATCGCGGCCGGCATCGGCCTCCTCACCGAGGACCGCAAGTCGCAGGGGCTCGTGCTCGCCCACTCGGTGCTCGATAACTTCGCGCTGCCGAACCTCCCCCGGCTCTCGCGGCTCGGCTTCATCGAGGGGCGTCGCGAGCAGGCCGCGTTCGCCGGTCATGCGGCCGGGCTGCGCATCAAAGCGCCCGGCCCGGCGACGGCCGCCCGCAATCTCTCGGGCGGCAACCAGCAGAAGGTGGTCCTCGCCAAGTGGCTGGAGCGCGACTGCGACGTGCTGCTCTTCGACGAGCCTACCCGGGGCATCGACGTTGGCGCCCGCCACGAGATCTACCTGCTCATGAACGACCTCGCGGCTCGCGGCCGGGCGATCGTGATGGTGAGTTCCGAACTGCCCGAGGTGCTCGGGATGGCCGACCGCGTCCTCGTCATGCACGAAGGCCGGATCACGGGCGACCTCGACGCCCGGAGTGCGACGCAGGAAGACGTGATGCGTCTGGCGGTCGCCTGAACGACATGAACACGATGAACGCCACGCTCCGCCGCCTGCTCGCCGACTACGGCATGCTGCTCGTTCTCGGGCTGCTCGCCGCCGTCTTCAGCGGGCTCACGCTCGTCGAGCAGCCGGCAACCGACGCGGCGGCCGCCCGGCGGATGGGGGCGGCCATCCGCCGGGCGGCTCCCGAGGCCCGCCGCGTGCTCGTGGCGGTGCGGCCGACGGCGGCCGATGGATTGCTCGCCGACGCGCTCGCCCGCGAGCTGCCCGCGGCGGGCTTCGAGGTCGCCGACATCGTCCGCGGCGAGCCGCAGGCGGTGCGGGCCGCCCTCGAGCGGGTCGTCGCCGCGGGAGGGCGGATCGACGCCGTGGCGGCGGCGGAACGAAGCGGCTCGTGGCTCGTGCTCAGCGAGATGGGCGAGATCTTTCCCGCCCTCGGCCAGCCGCCAATCGTGATGCCCGACACGGTGCTCTGGCCCACGTTCCTGAAGGCCGACAACCTGCTCAACATCGCCAACCAGATCGCGGTGATCGCGATCATGGCGATCGGCATGACGCTGGTGATCATCACCGGTGGCATCGATCTGTCCGTGGGAAGCCTCGCGGCGCTCGCGGCGGTGGTCGCGGCGCGGCTGATCCGCGACGCCTGCGGCGGCGTCGATGCAACGGCGGCGGGCATGATCCTCTCGAGCGTCGCCGCGGTGGCCGTCTGCGGGCTGTTGGGCGGCATCTCCGGTGCGGTGATCACGCGGTTCGGCGTGCCCCCCTTCATCGTCACGCTGGCGATGATGCTCGTGGGCAGCGGCCTCGCCTACATCGCCGCGGCGGGCCAGTCGATCTACCAGATCCCGGAGTCGTTCGTGTGGCTGGGCCGGAGCACGGGTGCGTTGGGGCTCCCGCACGCGGTGGTGCTCATGCTCGCGCTCTACGCGGCCGCCCATGTGCTCATGTCGCGGACCACGCTCGGCCGCTACCTCTACGCCGTCGGCGGCAACGCCGAGGCGGCCCGGCTCTCCGGCGTGCCGGTGCGGCGAGTGCTCCTCTTCGCCTACGTGGCCTGCGGGCTGCTCGCCGGGCTCGGGGGCGTGATCCTGGCGTCGCAGCTCAAGAGCGGCTCGCCCACCTACGGCTCGATGTACGAGCTCTACGTGATCGCGGCGGTCGTGGTCGGGGGCACGGCCCTCGCCGGCGGCGAGGGGAGGATCCTGGGCACGCTGATCGGGGCGTTCATCATCGCCGTGATCCAAAACGGGATGAACCTGCTCAACATCGAGAGCTACACGCAGAAGGTGGTGCTGGGCCTGGTGATCCTCGCGGCCGTCCTGGTGGATCGTCTCCGGCGTCGGGTGTGATACGGCTCAGGCGTGATCCGCCGCAGCCAACTCGATGCGTGGTCGCAGGGCAACCCTGATGGTGGAACCGGGTTCCATCAGTGGGGGCAGGCCATCACCCGGCCGCTGGCCGGCGCCGGCGAGCGGCACGATGCGGTCCTGGACTCCGCCGACGACTGGCACGCCGTCCAGTCAACGCTCCACCTGTCGGCCGTGCCGGGCCTGCGGGAAAAGGCGGAGGCGCCGCCCGCTGTTTTGGCCGAGGATCCTTGCCGCCGGCTGAGCACGACCCGGCAATCCTGTTCGGCACGGGATGGGGGATCGAATCGACCGCTCGACGACGGTCCCATGCTTGTGGAAGTGCCGTCGACCGTCCTATCCTTGGGGCGTCATCCCACTGCCTGTCCCACCTCCCTCGAGCCACCCATGCGACGACCGCTCGCCTGCCTGCTGTCCGCCCTGCTGCTCCTTCCCGCCGTCGCTCGCGGCACGTGGTACCAGGAGAACATCGAGCGGGGCTCGGAGATCATCATGATGGATCTCCGCTGGCCGTGGTGGAGTTCCGGCACCTACTACGCGAATTGGAACACGAACTTCGTGGGCGCGCCGAGCAGCATGAGCTTCTACGGCGGCTTCCTCGCGATCGCGCCCGACGGCCCCGGCGGCAAGCCCAACCTCGACCCGACGATCCAGGACGGCTTCCGGCCCGGATCGGTCTGGTCGTTCTGGGGCGGCAGCCCCGACGGCCGGCCGGTGGAGTTCATCGAGTCGGCCCCCAACGTGTTCCTCAAGAATGTCTACGGCGCGGAGGGGGCCAGCGGCTCGGTGGGCGCGGAGAACTGGAAGTTCGTCCGCCGCGACCGGTGGTACACCATGCTCGGGCGGGTGTGGCGGCCCGCCGACCCGGCGGCGACCCACTCCTACGTGGGCCGGTGGGTGAAGGATCAGGCCGATGGCCGCTGGCATCTCATCGCCATCGCCCGGCTGCCGG
>JBJTPA010000129.1:0-2743 GCA_046074885.1 Planctomycetaceae bacterium | reverse complement strand
CCGCCCCGGCCTCGACCATCGGCCGGACGATCTCGAGCGTCTCGCGGATCGCCGGACCCCGGTCGATGAAGTCGCCGAGGAAGATCACCCGTCGGTCGGGATGCACGAAGACGCCCTGCCGCCGCGCGTAGCCGAGCGACTGCAGGAGCGCCCGCAGGGCGTCGGCATGGCCGTGGACGTCACCGATGAGGTCGTACATGGGAAGGAAGACAGTCCAGTAGGTGAATCACGCCACGGACCGCCCTCGCGTCACTCCGGCGCCGCCATCCGGTCGATCCAGTACATCGGCTGGCGCCTGCCGTGACTGACGGCAACGACGACCACGCCGTCAACGCGAACCCAAAAGATCAGCACGCAGGGGTATTGCTTCAGGCAATGCCGTCGCACGTCCCGCTCCGCCGTCCAGTATTCGAGACGGGGATGCAGTCGCGGATCCGCGGCGATCCTCTCGAATGCCGTCGCCACGGCATTGAGAAAAGTGCTTCCGAGGCCCATGCACCGATCCTCATATCATACGGCGGCCTCGATGAGCTCCAACTGGGCCGCGGGCGCGATCGAAAGATTCACGACGCAGCCCGACCGGTCGTTCGCCGTGCGAGGGGCGGGAGCCACAAGGGCAGCGTTTTGAGGTCGCCTAGATTCAGTTTGTTCGTATGTGTGCCGCCGCCGATCTTCACGCGATCGAATTCCACCTCCATGACAGGTGAATTGAGCGTTCGCCGAAAAGGGCAGGTACGACTGTTGACGGCGGTTGAAAGCGGCGGCGCGGGGCGGTCGAAAATGGTGGCGCTGGGTGGTGTTGAACTCTCCTGATTCCGTGGGCGTCGCGGGTTGTTCAGTCGCTTCGTCAGTCCGTTCGCCGACGTCGCCGCTTGGCGTCCTGGAGCCGGTAGCTCTCGCCCGTGGTCTCCAGAATGTGGCAGCGGTGGGTGAGCCTGTCCAGCGAGGCGACGGTGCCGGTCTGTCGGGCCGCGGGCGGCGCTGCGTGCGGCGTGGTGGCAGCGGCGGGGGAGGGAGCCGCGACGATCCCGTCGATGGTGGATGTCAGTGCCGGCACGAGCGGGCTGTCGAAGAGGCCCCGCACCTTGCTCGCGGGAACCCAGTTCTGCATGCCCTCCTTCCGCACGAGATCGGTCGGGGTCAGCCAGCCTTCCGCTGCCAGCGACTTGAGCTTTGCCGTTGATACGGGGCCCTGGCGTTCGTTGCGCTGCGTGTAGTACCAGTCGTCGGCCATGGGCGGGTTCTCCGGGGGTGATACGGCTCCCACATGAGCCTCGCGCTTCCGCGATCACCTCGTCTCGTGGCCCAGTCGCCTCGCGACTGGAGTCCGGCCCGTGGATCGGCCGGGCAATCCGGTTGCGAGGCAACCGGACCACGGGTCGGATCACGCGCGAGGATCACGTGTGACCCGTATGAACCCCGGATTGAAACCGGCCCGAGGGACATCCTTGGTCCCTGGCCGGGGACGCCGGCCCCGGATTGCCGTCGGCAATCCCGTCGCTCGCGCTCCGGGCGTCCCGTCGGACAGATTCGATCCCGAGGCAGGGACAACGCTGGGGCGTGGCCCGGCGGATTCGTGGCCACCGGTCCAGTTGGATAGGATCGTGGGCCGACCATGGCCCGCGAGGAGCATCGAGTCACGTGAAGGCGGCTTTCATCGAGGCGACCGGGGCGCCCGAGGTGATCCGTTGCGGCGACCTGCCGGATCCCGTGGCCGGGCCAGGGCAGGCGCTCGTCCGCGTGCGGGCCTGCGCGGTCAATCCCATCGACACCTACGTCCGCGCGGGCACGGTGGCGATGCCGCTGCCGTTCCCGTTCGTCGTCGGCTGCGACCTCGCCGGCGAGGTGGTCGCGGTCGGGCCCGGGGCCGACGGCGTGAAGGTCGGCGACCGCGTGTGGGGCTCCAACCAGGGCCTGCTCGGCCGGCAGGGATGCTTTTCCGAACTCGCCGCGGTCGATGCCAGGTGGCTCTATCACACGCCCGCGGGTGTCTCGGACCGCGATGCCGCGGCCGGCGCGCTCGTGGGCATCACCGCCCACCTCGGGCTCGTGTCGCACGCGCGACTCACACCCGGCGAGACGGTCTTCGTGAACGGCGGCTCCGGCGGCGTGGGTTCGATGGTGGTGCAGGTCGCGAAGCGGCTCGGGGCGCGCGTGATCGCGACGGCGTCGCACGACGCGGGTGTGGCACGGCTCGCGGGATATGGTGCCGATGCCGTGATCGACCGTCGGCGGCACGGCGGCCGCGAGGGCTTTGCGGCGGCGGTGCGGGCCGCGGCGAGCGGGGGCGTGAACGTCTGGTGGGAGTCGCTCCGCGAGCCCGACTTCGAGCAGATCCTGGGCCTGCTCGCCGAGCGCGGCCGGATCGTGCTCATGGCCGGCCGCGAGGCGCGGCCCACGCTCCCCGTCGGTGCCTTCTACGTGAAGGAGGCCACGCTCACGGGCTTCGTGATGTTCAAGGCGTCGTGGCAGGAGCAGGCGGCCTGCGCGGCCGACCTCAACCGCTGGATGGCCGGTGGCCTCCGGGCGCCGATCGGCGCCGTCATGCCGCTCGCCGAGACCGCCGCCGCCCACCGGCTCCAGGAGGAGGGAACGATCGGCCGCACCGGCCGGCTCGAGGGCAAGATCGTGGTGGAGACTTCGAGTGCTCACGCGTGATCGTGGTCCGGTCGATCCACCGTGGTCCGGTTGTCTCGCAACCGGATATGCCGGTCGATCCCCGGGCCGGATCCCAGTCGCGAGG
>JBJTPA010000128.1:0-2562 GCA_046074885.1 Planctomycetaceae bacterium | reverse complement strand
GCGGGCCACCGCGCTGTCGGCCCGCGCCGTGCGGATGTTGCCCTGGTTGCGGTCGAAGAGCGGCACGGCCAACTGCACCTGGAACAGCCCCTGGTTCGATGGCGGATAGTTGATCTCGCGCTGGTAGCCACCCATGAGGTTCACGTTCGGGATGGGTTGGACGACGGCCCGCTCGAGTTCCCACTGGGTGCGGGCGACGTCCGCCTGCGCGGCCTGCGGCTTCGCGTTGGCGCGGACGACCGCCTCCTGCAGCACCTTGAGGTCGAAGTTGGGGAGCCGCTGGAACAGGTCGGCCTCGACCTGCCCGACGTCGGCCCGCGACAGGCCGATCGCGGCGGCCAGCTGCCGCCGGCCGGTCTCGATCAGCACAGCCGAGTTGAGCAGCCGCACGTCGGCCCGGTCGCGCTCGATGCTCCAGAAGAGCACGTCGGCCTTCGTGCCCTCGCCCGTCTCCGCGAGCTGGCTGCCGATCTCGTAGGACCGCTTGGCGATGTCGAGGAGCTGCTTGTAGATCTCGACGCGACGCTGGGAGACCAGCAGGGAATAAAAACCCTGCCGCACGTCGCGGAGCACGTCGAACCGCGCCCGGATGAGGTCGTACTCCGCCTTCTGCACCTCCCGGAGCGCCGCCTGCTGCGAGAGCCGCAGCTTGCCCGCGGTCACGACGTCCTGCGACATGATCGAGTAGTACTGCGTGGAGGCGCCGTTGCCTCCGTTGGCGGCGCCGGAGCCGGGGGCCACGAGTTGCGGCGATCCACCCGCGGCCACCGGGTTGGGATAGAGCCGGGCCTGCACCGCCTTGCCGCGGGCGGCCTCCACCGCGGCCCGGGCCGCGACGAGCTTCGGGTGGCTTCGCTCCGCGAGTGCCACGAACTCCTCGAGCGTCCGCGGGCTCGGTCCGTGGACGGCGTCGGGCACGACGGCCGGCCCGAAGTCCGCGGGCGGGCTCTCGAGCGCCGGGCCGGGATCGGCCGACCGCAGCGCCCCGCCGGGATCCGGCCAGCCGTCCGCGGCCGGTGCGCGTGCGGCGACCGCCAGCGCGACGAGCAGCGCCGCGGCTCTCCGGGATGTGATGGCGGGCACGTGAGGCATGGTGGTCCGGGCGTCGCGCAGTCGGCGGTCGCCGCCGCGGCCGGGAAAACATTCCTGCGATCGTCATTTCCTGCGCCGTTCCTGCAGCAATCCGGACCGTTACGACCGGGGCGGGCATGGCCGACGGTGCGGGACGCGCCGCGTGGCAACCCAGGCTCCGCAGACTGTCCGGCTTGCCGGCGCCGTGAAATCCGAGCGGGTTCCGCGGGCGACTCCCCGCGGTCCCCGGTCCGCGCGTAGGGTCTTCCGAAGCGAGCAGGAGGCGGCGACCGACGGTCCCGGGAGCAGCCGGCCATGCAGACGCAGCCGCAGGTGTCGTTCGACGACCTTCCCGTGGACGAGGCCGTTCGCGACGCGGCGCTCGACCACGTCCGGCAGCTCGAGCGGCTCACCGACCGGATCACGGGCTGCCACGTCGTCGTCGCGCAGCCGCACCGGCACCATCGCGAGGGGCGGCTCTACTCGATTCGCGTCGATCTCGTCGTGCCCGGCGGGGAGATCGTCGTCAACCGCGACCACCACCTGAACCACGCCCACGAGGACGTGTTCGTCGCCATGCGCGACGCCTTCGACGCAGCCCGCCGCCGGCTCGAGGACCACGTCCGCCGCATGCGGGGCGCCGAGAAGGCCCACCGGCCGCGGAGCCGCGGCCGGATCTCGCAGCTCTACCCGCTCCAGGGCTACGGCTTCATCGAGACGCCCGACGGCCGCGAGGTCTACTTCCACCGCCACGCGATCTCCGACCCCGAGTTCCACGCGGCGGACGTGGGCACACCCGTGTTCTTCAGCGAGGAGGACGGGGACGACGGGCCGCAGGCCTCGGCGGTGCACCTCGTCCACCCCCACGACCACGTGCTGCACCGGGGCGCCGCCCCCGGGGAGGAGGCCCCGTGACGCTCGCCGAGACGGTCCAGTCGTTCGAGGTCTCGATCCCCGCCACCGCCCTGACCGGGGCCGCGGTCGCCCTGCCCGGCCGGCTCTGCCTGCCGGCGCCCCCCACGGGCCTCGTCCTCTTCGCCCACGGCAGCGGGTCGAGCCGCCACAGTCCGCGGAACGAGTTCGTGGCGTCGGTGCTCCACGAGTCGTGGATCGGCACGCTGCTCTTCGACCTGCTCACCGAGCAGGAGGCGACCGACCGCGTGAACGTGTTCGACGTCGGCCTGCTCGCGGAGCGGCTCCTGGCCGCGGTGCGGTTCGTGGCGGGCCTCGAGCAGACGCGGCACCTGCCGTTGGGCGCGTTCGGCGCGAGCACCGGCGCGGCGGCCGCCCTCGTCGCGGCCGCCCGAGAGCCGCGGATCGCCGCGGTGGTGTCTCGCGGGGGGCGGCCCGACCTCGCCGGCCGCCGGCTCCACGCCATGCGGGTGCCCACGCTCCTCGTCGTCGGCGGCCTCGACGGCGACGTGCTGGCCCTCAACGAGCGGGCCCTCGCCGCGCTCGACTGCGAGAAGAGGCTCGCGGGCGTGCCGGGCG
>JBJTPA010000127.1:0-16204 GCA_046074885.1 Planctomycetaceae bacterium | reverse complement strand
CCTCGATCCGCGGCAGCCCGCGGGCCCGGGCCCAGCGGCCGTTGCCGTCCATGATGATGGCGACGTGCCGGGGCCGTGGCAGGGCGGCCGCGGCGGACGGCACGTCCTCCCGCGCGGCGGTCACGGGCGCCGTCACGCGTTCGCCGGAGTGGTGGACTGGGCTCGGGGCCATGGGCGGCCGCCCCCGGAGGACATGAACATGGTCTGTTCGCGGTCGGGACCGACCGAGGCGACCGTGACCGGCCGCCCGACAAGCTCGCCGAGGCGGGCGAGGTAGGCCCGGGCCTCGCGGGGCAGTGCCCCGTGATCGCGGACGTCGCCGATCTCGCCCTTCCAGCCGGGCAGCGTCTCGTAGACCGGCACGGCCCGCCGCAGGTCGTCCACGTGCGACGGAAACTGCGTCACGCGGCGGCCGTCGATCTCGTAGGCCGTGCAGACCCTGATCTCGTCGAGGCCGCCGAGCACGTCGAGCAGCATGACCGCGATCTCGTCCACGCCGGAGAGCCGCGCCGTGTAGCGGACCGCGACCGCGTCGAACCAGCCGCAGCGGCGCGGCCGCCGGGTGACGGTGCCGTACTCGTTGCCGCGATCGCGGAGGTACTGGCCGGTCGCATTGTCCTGCTCCGTCGGCAGGGGGCCGCCGCCCACGCGGGTCGAGTAGGCCTTCACGACGCCGATCACGCGATCAACCCAGCGGCCCGGCACGCCCGAGCCCGCGGCCACGCCCACGCCGGACGAGTTGGAGCTCGTCACGAACGGGTAGGTGCCATGGTCCACGTCGAGAAGCGCGCCCTGCGCACCCTCGAAGAGCAGCCGCTTGCCCGCCTCGGCGGCGTCGAGCAGATAAGCGGTCGTGTCGGCGACGAGCGGCCGGAGCCGCGCGGCGAATCCCGCGTAGTCGGCCTCGATCGCCGCCGCGTCGAGCGGCGGCCCGTCGCGCCACGCGGCGAGCACGCGGTTCTTGGCGGCCACGATCTCGCGGAGCTTCTCGGGGAACGAGTCGCGGTAGAGGTCGCCGAGGCGGATCGCGAGCGACCGTCCAACCTTGTCGCGGTAGCACGGCCCGATGCCGCGGCCGGTGGTGCCGATCGGCTCGCCGCCGGCGAGGGCGGTGTTGAGGATCCGATCCTCCTCGACGTGCCAGGGGAAGACGACGTGGGCCCGATCGCTGACGAGCAGCTTGCCGTCCACGTGGACACCCCGCGACTCGAGCCCCTCGATCTCGCGGATGGCGCTCGCCGGGTCGATCACCACGCCGCCGGTGACGACGCAGGCCACGCCGTCGCGGAGGATGCCGCTGGGGATGAGCGAGAGCTTCCAGGTCTGGCCGCCGGAGACGACCGTGTGGCCGGCGTTGGCGCCGCCCGCGTAGCGGACGACGACATCGTGGTCGCCGGTGAGGATGTCGACGAGTTTGCCCTTGGCCTCGTCCCCCCACTGCAGGCCGATGACGCAGGTGCCGGGCACGGGGCGGGGATCCTCACGGAGCCGGTGGGAACAGGGGAGGCTACGACGTGAGTCTCCCGAAAAAGTCTAAAACCCGGCAAAACCCCGTCAAGGACGGTGTCCGCGGGGGGGCGTGCAACAATTGCAGGCATGACAGGCAAGGGACACGCCGGCACCGTGCATCACGTCGCCGCCGCCGACCGCGGCGCGACGCTCGTGGCATTTCTGCGCAGGCGGATGCATTCGGCGAGCTGGTCCCGGCTCCAGAAGCTCGTCCGCGGGCGGCACGTGCTCGTGCACGGCAACGTCTGCACCGACGCGGCGCGGCGGCTCAAGGAGGGGGAGGTCGTCAAGGTGCTCGAGGCCGCGGCGGCGCCGCCCCCCGCGGCGACCGACGTGCGGATCGTGTATCTCGACGACGACGTCGTGGTCGTGGACAAGCCGCCCGGGGTCACGACGACGCGGCACCACGAGGAGGCCTCGTGGCCCGCCCGGCGGCGGCAGGTCCAGCCCACGCTCGAGGAGCTCGTGCCCGACGCGATCGGCAGGTTCCTGGCGGCACGGGCCCGCGGCCCGCGACGCGGCGGCCCGGCCGGCCGCGACGCGAAGCGGCGGCGGGTGCCTCCGGTCCGCGCGGTCCACCGCATCGACCGCGAGACGAGCGGCCTCGTGGTGTTCGCGCGGAACGTGCCGGCGAGCCGGATCCTCGCCGAGCAATTCCGGCTCCACACGACGCGCCACCGCTACCTCGCGCTCGTCGTCGGCCGGGCGCGGGCGGGGACGATCGAGTCGCACCTCCTCCGCGACCGGGGCGACGGCCGCCGCGGCTCGGCCGACGGGGAGGACGGGACGGGAAAACTCGCGATCACCCACGTGACGCCGGTCGAGCATCTCGGCGACGCCTACACCCTCGTCGAGTGCCGGCTCGAGACCGGCCGCACGCACCAGATCCGCATCCACGTGTCGGAGAGCGGCCACCCGGTGTGCGGCGAGCGGGTCTACCTGCAGATGCGGCGCGGCGCGCCGAAGGACGAATCGCGGGCACCGCGGGTGATGCTCCACGCGGCCGAACTCGGCTTCGTGCACCCGGTCACGGGGAAGGAACTCGTGTTCGAGAGCCCGCTGCCCGCGGACATCCGCGACGTCCTCGCCCGCCTGCGGAAGGACGCGCGGGCCTGACGGCGGCGGTGTGCCGTATGCTGCGTGCGACCGTCGTGGGCGCGCATCCCGATTCATCGTTCGATAGTTCATCCCGCTCCGCACCACGCACCCCGAGGGGCCTCCCTCCGATGTTCCGACGACTCGCCGCCGAGGCCTTCGGCACCTTCTGCCTCGTCTTCGCCGGCGCCGGTGCGGTCGTGATCGACGACGTCTCGGGCGGGACGATCACGCACGTGGGAATCGCGCTCGTGTTCGGCCTCGTCGTCATGGCGATGATCCACGCCGTGGGCGACATCTCGGGCGCCCACCTCAATCCCGCCGTCACGCTCGGCATGTGGTCGGCGGGCCGGCTGCCTGTGGCGACGGTGCCGACCTACATCGCCGGCCAGGCGGCCGGCGGCTTCGCCGCCGGCGGGTTGCTGCGGCTTCTGTTTCCACAGCACCCCTCGCTCGGCGCCACCGTGCCGGCCGGCGCGGACTGGCAGTCGTTCGTGCTCGAGGCCGTGCTCACGTTCATCCTCATGGTCGTCGTCCTCCGCGTCTCGAGCGGGCCGAAGGAGCGGGGCATGTTCGCGGGCATCACCGTCGGGGCGGTGATCGGCCTCGAGGCGATGTTCGCCGGGCCGATCAGCGGAGCCTCGATGAACCCCATGCGGTCGCTGGCGCCCGCGGTCGTCAGCGGCACCCTCACCGGCCTGTGGGTGTATCTCACGGCGCCGATCGCCGGCGCCCTCGCGGGCGTCGCGGCCCACCGCGTGCTTCGTGACGACGCCTGACGCCGATGGACACGATCCGCTTTCGCCACGCCCACTTCTCCGCGCGGTTTCCCGTCGCCTGCCGCTACGCGCCGTCGCACTTCTGGCTCGCCCCCTCCGACGCCGCCGCGACGATCGCGGCCGACGGCCGCTGCACCCGCGGCCTGTGGCGGGTGGGCTTCACGAAGTTCGCCACGCGGATGCTCGGCGAGCTCGTGGAGATGACGCTCGACGTCTCCCCCGGCGCCGCCGTGGCCGGCGGCCAGCGACTGGGCACGGTCGAGGGCTTCAAGGCCGTGAGCGACCTCTACTGCGTGGCGGACGGGACGTTCGCCGGGGCGAACGCCGCCCTCACCGCCGAGGCCTGCCTCACGCACTCCGACCCCTACGTCGCCGGCTGGCTCTACCAGGTCGAGGGCGAGCCGGCGCCGGAAACGCTCGACGTCCACGGCTACATCGCGCTGCTCACGGAGACGATCGATCGGCTCCAGGCGTCGCGGTATCATGGCGGCGACGAAGCCGACGACGCGACTGCGTGAACCGCGGTCTCTCGCTTCCTCGGCACGACGGACTGTTGACGTTGAAAGCCAGGTCGTGCGAGAAACCCAGGAAGCCCGGAGCGCAAGCGACGGGATCTGCGTGATGCAACTATTCAAGCCTCGATAATCACGCGCTGGGGAGCGATACCATGCACGCGGACGCCGCACAGGCAAAGGCCCGCTACGTGATGGTCGGCGGCTTTCTCGGCGCCGGAAAGACGACGGCGATCCTCCGGTTCGCCGAGTGGCTCACCCGCCGCGGCCTGAAGGTCGGCCTCGTCACCAACGACCAGGGAGGCGGCCTCGTCGACACGGCGCTCGCCCAGGCCCACCGGATGCCCGTCGAGGAGATCGTGGGCGGCTGCTTCTGCTGCCGGTTCACCTCGCTCGTCGAGGCCGCCGGGGCGCTCGTCCGCGACACGGCCCCCGACGTCCTCGTCGCCGAGCCGGTCGGCAGCTGCACCGACCTCGTGGCCACGGTGAGCCTGCCGCTCGAGCGGATCTACGGCGACCGGTTCACCGTCGCGCCGGTGAGCGTGGTCGTGGACCCGCTCCGCGCCGAGCGGGTGCTCGGGCTCGCGGCGGCGAGCCTGTCGGAGCACGTGGCCTACATCTACAGGAAGCAGCTCGAGGAGGCCGAGATCGTCGTCGTCAACAAGAGCGACCTCGTCGATGCCCCGCGGCTGGCGAGGCTGCGCGAGTCGCTCGCCGCGGTCGCGCCCCGCGCCGTGATCCACGAGTGCTCGGCCCGCGTCGGCACCGGCCTCGAACCGTGGTTCACGCGGATGCTCGAGGGCGCGTCGCAGGCCGCCGCGATCGCCGAGATCGACTACGACGCCTACGCCCACGGCGAATCGCTGCTCGGCTGGCTCAACGCCGAGGTGCGGATCGGTGCCGCCGACGCCGAGGAATACGACGGCACCGCGCTGCTCGTCGAGGTCATGAAAAGCGTCCGCGAGGCGCTCGCCCGGTCCGGACGGGAGATCGCCCACATGAAGGGCACGCTCGCGGTCGAAGGCGACCCCTACGAGCTCGCGGCGGCGAACCTCGTCCGCACGGCCGACGCCCCCGCGGTGTCGCACCGGCTCGCCGAGCCGGTCGACGTCGGCCGGCTGCTCCTGAATCTCCGCGCCGAGGCGGCGCCCGAGGAACTCGAGGCCGCCGTCCGCGCGGCGCTCGACGCCGTCCGGCTGCCGTGCGACGTCCTCCACCTCGAGCACTTCCGCCCCGGCCGTCCTGTCCCCACGCATCGCCTCGCCACCCGCGCCTGACCGCACCCTCGCGACCCCGCCCGCCATGATCCTCCCGCAACTGGCCTTCCGGATGGTATCGACGGTCGCGCCGAACTGCCTCTGGAAGTTCGGCTGGAACTTCGGCGTGAAGGGCATGCTCTCCGTCGAGCGGTTCAAGGCACGGCTCAAGAAGGGGATCGTGTTCCCGCCGTTCCTCCACCTCTCGGTGATCAACTCCTGCAACCTCCGCTGCCAGGGCTGCTGGGTGGACGTGGCCGCGCCGCGGGAGATGGTGCCGCTTGCGGAGCTCGACGCGGTCGTCCGCGACGCCAAGGCCCACGGCAACGCGTTCTTCGGCCTCTTGGGCGGCGAGCCGTTCCTGCATCCGGGGCTCCTCGACCTCCTCGCCGCCCACCGCGACTGCTACTTCCAGATCTTCACGAATGGCCAGTTGATCACGCCCGAGATCGCGGCGCGGCTGCGGCGGCTCGGCAACGCGACGCCGCTGGTCAGCATCGAGGGGGACGCGGCCACGAGCGACGTCCGCCGCGGCTCGCGCCACGTGCTCGACCGGTCGCTCCGCGGCTTGCAGCACTGCCTCGACGCGGGGCTCGTCACGGGCGTGGCCACGAGCCTCTGCCGATCGAACCTCGACACGCTGCTCACCGAGGAGTGGCTCCGGCGGCTCATCGGCTTGGGCGTGCACTACGCCTGGTTCCACGGCTACCGTCCCGTCGGACCCGACGCCTCGCCGGAACTCGCACTCTCGCCAGATGACCTCGTCCGCGTGCGACGGTTCGTCGTCGAGCAGCGGGCGAAGCTGCCGATCGTGATCGTGGACGCCTACTACGACGGCGAGGGGCGGGCCCTGTGCCCGATGGCCACGGGTCTCACGCACCACGTCGGCCCCTCCGGCGGCATCGAGCCCTGCCCGATCATCCAGTTCGCCGTGGAACAAGTCGGGGGCGAGTCCTTCTACGACACGGTCACGCAGTCGGCGTTCCTGGCCGACATGCGGGCGGCGGCCGCGAAGCACAGCCGCGGCTGCGTCGTGCTCGAGAACCCGCGGCTCGTCCTCGAGATCGCCGATCGCCACGGCGCCCGCGACACCACGCAGCGCGGCACCGCCCGCGCGGAACTGCTGGCGATGACGCCGCGGTCGAGCCAGGACCTGCCGGGGCGGGAGATCCCCGAGAAGCATTGGATGTACCGGTTCGCCAAGCGATACTGGTTCAGCGACTTCGGCACCTACGCTGCCGCGCGGGACGGCACGACCCCATGAGCGATTCACCGGCCGCCGCCCCGGCCCGCATCCTCTACTGCCGGTGCGCCTACGCGCAGGTCGTGCCGGCCGAGGTGAAGGACGCCGTGCTCGCCGGCCTCGCTGAGTCGGGAGCGCCGTTCGAGGCGGTGCCCGACCTGTGCGAGATGGCCGCGCGTCGCGATCCGCATCTCAAGGTCCTCGCCGACGCCCCGGGCGGGCTGCGGATCGCCGCCTGCTGGCCGCGGGCGGTGCGGGGGCTCTTCGCACTGGCCGACGCGCCGCTGCCGGAAGCGGGCGTGGAGATCCTCAATATGCGGACCGACGCCGCCGCGACGGTCCTTGCCGGCCTCGCGCCGGCCGCCGCGGAGACCGCACCATGATCGCCGCGCTCGTGCCGCCACGCGTGGTCGTCTACGAGGGCCCCGGCGCGGCGCGGCTTCCCGCCGCGGATCGTGAGCGCCTCGTCGCCGCGCTCCTCGACCGGGGCTACGCGGTGACTCTCGCCGGGGCCGGGGCGGCCGAACTCACCGCCGCCGCCGTCGTCGTCGTCGGCTCGTTCCAGGCCGCGCCGCCGGAGGTGACGGGCCGCGAGGTCGCCGTGTGCAACATTGTCGGCCGGTCGATCGACGAGGCGGTGGCGGCCGTCGAGGCGGCCCGCGGATCACGCCCGATGAACCGGCCGGAGGCGGCCCGTGCCGCCGGCGACGCCGACGCCGCGACGTGGAAGCCGTGGTTCCCGGTCATCGACACGGCCCGCTGCACCAACTGCATGCAGTGTCTGAGCTTCTGCCTGTTCGACGTCTACGGCGTGACGGACGACAACCGGCTGCGGGTGGAGAACCCGGCCAACTGCAAGGTGAACTGTCCGGCCTGCTCGCGGGTCTGCCCCGACGTGGCGATCATGTTCCCGAAGTACCACGCCGGCCCGATCGACGGCGGGCCGGTCTCCGACGCCGACGTGACCCGCGAGAAGATGAAGGTCGACATCTCCGCGCTCCTCGGCGGCGACATCTACGCCAAACTTCGCGGGCGGAGCGCCGACGCGAAGGCCCGGTTCTCCCGCGAGCGGAGCGCCGACCAGGCGCTCGCGGAGCGGCGGCGCTGCCTCACGAAGCTCGCCGACGCGGCCGCCATCCCCCGCGAAGTCCTCGACGCCCTGCCATCGCCCGAGGAGATCCAGCGGCGGGCCGAGGCGGCGGCGGCCCGGGCTGCCGCGGCCAGGGCCGCGGCGGAGCCGGCTACCTGACACGGTTCCATGGCGCCGCCATACTGGGGGGCCGCCCCGGGATCCGTTGCATGTCGTCGGCCCACCCTTCCTCCATTCCGCTGGCGATCCTGCCCGCGGCCGTGCCGCCGGCTCTCATCCGCTCGCGGCCGCCGCTGCCGTCGATCCCGCAGACGAAGCCCGAGCGCGACGCCCTCCTCGACGCGATCCGCCGCGGGATGGCCCGCACGCGGGCGGTGCCCCCCCTGGGGATCGAGGAATTGCGCGCCCGCGCCTCCGCGGCGCTCGCGGAGACCGGCCTCGCCGGTACCTACCTCGACTACGCCGTCGTGCTCGTCAACAACGAGTCGTGGCGCGACGCGCTCGCCGCGGTGCCCTTCGAGCGGCGGCTCCTTCTCATGCCCAAGTGCCTCCGCGAGGAGAACCGCTGCCCGGCGCCGTTCGACGAGTTCGGCCTGCTCTGCAAGCAGTGCGGCCTGTGCACGATCCAGGATTTCCAGGCCGAGGCCGAGCGGCTCGGCTACGCCGTGCTCGTCGCCGAGGGCTCGGCGCTCGTGATGGCGATGATCCAGACCGGCCGGATCGAGGCCATCGTGGGCGTGAGCTGCCTCCCGGTGCTCGAGAAGACCTTCCCGCACGTGCAGGCCGCGGCGATCCCGGCCGTGGCAGTGCCGCTGCTCCAGGACGACTGCATCGACACGACGATCGACATCGACTGGGTGTGGGACTACATCCACCTCGAGGCTGCCGACCGGTCGCGGCGGCTCGACCTGGGCGGCCTCCACGACTCGGTCAAGTCGTGGTTCGAGCGTCCGGCGCTCGACGCGATGATGGGCCAGCCGCAGGGGCACGCCGAGGAGGTCGCGCGGCAGTGGCTGGCCGTGGGGGGCCGACGGTGGCGACCGTTCCTCGCCGCCGCGGTCTGGTCGGCGCTGCGGCCCGACGGCGAGGCGGCGTCCGACGCCGCGATCCGGCGGATCGCCCTCGCGGTCGAGTGCTTCCACAAGGCCTCGCTCGTGCATGACGACATCGAGGACGGCGACATGGAGCGGTACGGGGAGCCGACGCTCTGCGGGGCGCACGGCGTGCCGATCGCGCTCAACGTGGGTGATGTGCTCATCGGCGAGGGCTACCGCCTGCTCGCCGAGTCGGGGCTCGACCCCGCCCGCGTGCGCGAGGCCGTCCGCGAGGCCGCCGCGGCGCAGCGGCTCCTCTGCCGGGGGCAAGGGGCGGAACTCGCGTGGAGCCGCGACCCCGTCCCGCTTTCCAGCCGCCAGGTGCTCGAGATCTTCAGGCTCAAGACCGCGCCGGCCTTCGACGTCGCGCTGCAGCTCGGCGCGATCGCGGCCGGCCGCGCCGACGAGTGCGCGGCGGTACTGCGGGCCTACAGCGACGCGGTCGGCGTCGCGTACCAGATCAAGGACGACCTCGACGACCTCGTCGACGACGCCGGGCTCGTGCGGGACGCCGCCTCGCGGCCGAGCGTGGTGATCGCGCTGGGGGCCGAGCGGGCCCGCGGCGACGACCGCACGCTCCTCGCCGGCCTCGCCGCGGGACGGCCCGATCCCGCGCTCACCGCCGAGCGGCTGCGGGCGGCGGCCGGCACCGCGAAGGCCGACGAGAAGGCGGCGCTCCTGCTCGAGGCCTACAAGGAGTAGGCGGTCCGGGCGCTCGACGGCCTGTCCGACGCCACGCTCAAGGGGCTCCTCCGGCGGATCGTGGCGCGGATCTTCAACGACCTCGCGTTCGAGGGCTATTGCCGCGAGCAGGAGACGCTGGCCCGGTCGCGCGAGGCCGCGGCAAGCGGCACTCCGCAGCCCGCCGCGACCGCATGAGCCGCCGGAGGCAGATGCTCCAGGTGGCCCGGCTGGCCCGCCGGTCGCTGGGCGAGTCGGCCGATCTCGTCGTCTCGTTCATCCGCTCGCTGGCCACGCCCGACGGCGGCTACGCCAACCGCGACGGCGGCGCCGACCTCTACTACGCGCCGTTCGCCCTCGACGCGCTCGCCGCGCTCGACGCCCTGCCGACGGACGACCGTGAGCCGGAGCAGGCGCGCCGCACGCGGGCCTGGCTCGCGGGCTACGGCGGCGGCGAGTCGCTCGACTTCGTCCACCGCTGTTGCCTGGCGCGGGCCTGGGCGGCGCAGCCTCCTGCCGCCTTCGCCGCCGGCGACCGCGCGACACTCGCCGACGCGATCGTCGCGCACCGCGCCGCCGACGGCGGCTGGGCCACGCAGCCCGCCGCGGCCGGCGGCACCGCCTACGGCTGCTTCCTCGCCGTGAACGCACTGGCCGACCTGGGGCTGCCCGCACCCGATACCGCGGTTCGAGACGCGATCGTGGCGTGCCTCGACCGGCTCCGCAGCGGCGACGGCGGCTACGCGAACGCGGCCGGCCAGCCGCAGGGCTCGACGACGGCGACCGCCGCGGCGGTCGCCACGCTCGTCTCGCTCGAGCGGCCGGTGCCCGCGGGAGCCGCCGAGTTCCTCCTCGCGCAGCGGCATCCCGCCGGCGGCTTCGTCGCCGGGCCCGACACGCCGCTGCCCGACCTGCTTTCCACGGCCGTCGCGCTCCACGCGCTGGACGCCGTCGAGGCTCCCTGGCGCGACGCGCGGGAGCGGGTTCTCGACTTCCTCGATTCACTCTGGTCGGCCGAGGGCGCCTTCCACGGCTCGTGGGCCGACGACACCGCCGACGCCGAGTACACGTTCTACGGCCTCGTCGCCCTCGGCCACGCGAGCGTATGAGCCGGCGCATGGAACGGTCGTCCTTCATCGCGTCGGACGAGTTCGCCGCCGCCCGGCGCCGCGCGATCGCGGCGCTGCTCGCGGCCCGCGGCGGCAACGGTTGCTGGACCGGACGGCTCTCGTCGAGCGCCCTCTCCACGGCGACCGCCCTCACGGCCCTGAGGCTCGTCGACGGCGAGGCTCACGCGGCCGCGATCCGTAGCGGTGCCGACTGGCTCGCCGCCACGCAGCGGGAGGACGGCTCGTGGGGCGACACGCCGGCGAGCCACGGCAACCTCTCGACGACGCTCCTCTGCTGGGCGTCGCTCGCTTCGCTCGTGGACGCCGCCGGCGACTCCGCGGCTCAAGGGCCGCACGAGGCGGCGGCCGGTCGTGCCGCGGGCTGGATCGTCGCCCGCACCGGCGGCCTCGATGCGGCGCGGATCGCCGCGGCGCTGGCCGCCATCTACGGCCGCGACCGCACGTTCAGCGTGCCAATCCTCACGCACGTCGCGCTCTGCGGCCGGTTCGGCGACCCGCGGGAGCGCGCCACATGGGCCGTCGTGCCGCAGTTGCCGTTCGAGCTCGCTGCCCTGCCGCAGGCCTGGTTCCGGCTCGTCGACATGCAGGTGGTGAGTTACGCGCTGCCCGCCCTGATCGCGATCGGCCAGGTCAGGCACGCCGTGGCGCCAGCCGCCGGCCCGGCGGGTTGGGTGCGGTCACTCGCGGCCGCGGCCACGCTCCGCACGCTCGCGACGATCCAGCCCGAGAACGGCGGCTTCCTCGAAGCCACGCCGCTGACGTCGTTCGTGACGATGAGCCTCGCGGCGCTGGGCCTGGGCAGCCACGATGTGGCCCGGCGGGGCGTCGCGTTCCTGGGACAGTCGCAGCGGGCCGACGGCTCGTGGCCGATCGACACGAACATCGCCACCTGGGGCACGACGCTCGCGGTGCAGGCGCTCGCCGCGGGCGGCCGGCTCGCCGAGCACCTCACCGCGCGCGAACGGGAGCGAATCCGGTTCTGGCTGCTCGGGCAACAGTGGCGCCGGCCGCACCCCGCCACCGGCGCCGCGCCGGGCGGCTGGGCCTGGACCGACCTACCCGGCGGAGTGCCCGATGCCGACGACACGAGCGGGGCGGTGGCGGCGCTTGCGACCCTCGAGGCCGCGGAACGCCGACCGCTGCCGTCTTCAGTGCGCGACGCCGGCGACGCGGGCCTCGCGTGGCTCGCCGGTCTCGCCAACCGCGACGGCGGGATCCCCACGTTCTGCCGGGGCTGGGGCCGGCTGCCGTTCGACACGTCGTGCCCCGACATCACCGCGCATTTTCTCCGCGCGACGGAGTCGTGGTCGCGGACCAACCGCAGCCCGCTGTCGCCGCGCATCACTCGCGCCGAACGTGCCGCCCGCCGCTACCTCGCGGCGACGCAAGGCACTGACGGCGCCTGGACGCCGCTCTGGTTCGGCAACGAACACCACCCCGCGCAGGAAAATCCCGTGTATGGCACGGCGCGGGTCGTGCTCGCCACGCATGATCCCCGGGGCGTCGCGTGGCTCATGCAGTCCATGCACGACGACGGCGGCGTGGGGGGCGGGCCCGGGCTGCCCGTGTCGGTCGAGGAGACCGCGGTCGTCGTCGAGGCGCTGGCCGCTGCAGCGGTGCCGCACGCAGCACACTCCCTTCCAGACGACCTTCGCCGCCGCGCGGCCGAGGCCGTCGATCGCGGAGCCCGCTGGCTCGTCGAGCACACCGACGGCGGCCGTGCGTTTCCGACCGCGCCGATCGGCCTCTACTTCGCGAAGCTCTGGTACGCCGAGGATCTCTATCCGCTCGTGTTCACGGTCGCGGCGTTCGAGCGAGCGGCGACGGTCACGGCCGGGCCGTGAGCGACACCCGCGGCAGGCCCGGGTCGCGATCCCCCGCGACGGCCGCCAGCGCGTCGACGGCCGCCAGCCACTCCTCGGGCGTGGTGTCCCAGCCGCCGGAGAGCCGCACCATGCCGCGCAGGTCGTGATCGCCGAGGCCGAGGGCGGCCGCGCCGATGGCCGAGACGATCCGGGCGGTCGCGTTCGCCCCGCTGCTGCACGCGGAGCCCGTCGAGGCCGCGATGTTGGCGCGATCGAGCCGGGCCACCAGTTTTTTGCCGTCCGCCCCCGGGACGACGACGGCCAATGTGTTCCAGAGCCGTTGGGCCCCGGCACCGATGACCACCGCGGACGGCAGCGTCTCCCTGAGCCGCCGCTCCGCCGCGTCGCGGGACGCGGCGAGCGACTCGACCCGGCCCGCGATCTCTGCCTCCCGCGCCTCGAGCGCGGCGACCAGCGCTGCGCCCGAGGCGACGTCTTCCGTGCCCGCGTGCCGGCCGTGCCCCTGCGGCCCGCCGCGGTCGCCCCGGAACGCGCGATCTCCCTCAGGGACGAGGATGAACCCCACGCCCCGCGGGCCGCCGAACTTGTGGCCGCTGCCGGTCACCCAGTCGCAGCCACCGAGCCCGCGGGCGGGGAGTTTTCCGAGCCACTGGGCCGCGTCGGTGTGGAAGTGGACGCCGTGCCGCCGGCAGGCCGTGGCAACGTCGTTCCACGGCTGGATCGTGCCAGATTCGTTGCTCGCGGCCATCACGGTCACGATCGCTGTGCCCGCGGCCTCCGCGTTGAGCAGGCTCTCGAGCACGTCGAGTCGCATGACGCCCCGAGCGTCGACCTGGATCTCGCGGACGCGGCCGGGAAACGCGTCCGCGAACGGCTCGGCCACGCACGGGTGCTCGATAGCGGACACGATCGCCCGCGCTGCCGGGGCTGCCGTCCGGCCCACGTGGCGGGCGAGCAGATTGTTCGCCGCCGTGGCGCCCGCGGTGAAGACGATCCGGCCCGGATCACAGTCGAGGAGGCCGGCGAGCCGGTCGCGGGCGTCCTCGAGCACCTCCCGTGCGGCGGTCGCCCCGGCGTAGAGGCCCGAGGGGTTGTGCCAGGCCCGGTCGACCACGTCGAGCCACGCCCGGCGGGCGGCGGCATGGAGCGGCACCGTCGCATTGTGATCGAAGAATGGCACGGGTGAACAATGCCCGGCTTGGATTCGAACCACGACAAAGGGAACCAAAATCCCTTGTGCTACCGTTACACCACCGGGCAGTGACGGTCACTATACAACGTCGCCCCCTGCCGCTTTTTGCACGGCGGTGTTGCAAATTGCTCCGCAGTTTTCCCGATCCCGCCAGCCCCCGTTCGCGGGCCGGCCGATTTCGGCGGCAGGATTTCCCGCACATTCACGCTTTGCCGTGCGGGCCGCCTTTTCGGCACGCGAAATGCCCCCGGGCTGAGACGGTCAGGGGGCCGGCATCGTTCATCCCATATGTCGTTCCGGATGCCGGGACCGAAGGCCAAGGGAGACGAGCATCATGAAGACCCAGCGACCGACGAAGGGGCAGGCCGCCATCCCAGCCGGGGCTTCCGCCCCCACCGACGAGCAGTTGTTTCTGCAGTTCTCTACGGCACACGACCCGGCCCCGTTCGAGACCCTCGTGCACCGGTATGAGCACGAACTGTTCGGCTATCTCTGCCGCTATCTCCACGATCGGGACCTGGCGGCCGACGTGTTCCAGGCCACGTTCCTCCAGCTCCACCGGAAGGCCGACCGGTTCGAAACCGGCCGTTCCTTCCGCCCCTGGCTCTACGCGGTGGCCACCCACCAGGCGATCGACGCCCAGCGGCGGAATCGCCGTCACCGGATGTCGAGCCTCGACGCCCCCGACCCCGCCCGCGACGGCCGCCACGGCGAGCCCGCGGCCAGGCCCGAGGCGAGCGGGGGCGACCGACTGGCCGAGGCGGAATCGTGCAGGCTGCTCCGCGCGGCCGTCCGCCGGCTGCCAGAGCCGCAGCGGGCCGCCCTGTCGCTGGTCTACTTCAAAGGCGTGAAATACCGCGAGGCGGCCCGACTCCTCCACGTGCCGGTCGGCACGGTGAAGAGCCGGCTGCACGCGGCGCTCGTGAAGCTGACCATGCTGCTCAAGCCGCATGATCTGCGGCCGGCACACGCGACGGCGTAGGCCGCGTCAGCCCGGCGGCGGCTCGATCGGCGGCTTCGCGAGCTTGTTCGTGACCGCGAACGAGAGTTGCTCGAGCTCGATTGCGAGGTCCACGCCCACGACCTGCACCTGCGGGGGCAGGACGAGCGTGACCGGGGCGAAGTTCACGATCCCCTCGACGCCCGCGGCCACGAGCCGGTCGGCGGCCTCCTGCGCACGGCCCGCCGGCACCACGATCATGCCCAGTCGAATGCCCTTTGCCCGCACGGTGGCGGCCAACTCATCGACATGCTGGATCGTGAGGCCCTGCACGACCTGCCCCACCTTCGCCGGGTCGGCGTCGAATGCGGCGGCGATCGCGAAATTCTGGCTGCCGAAGCCGCGGTAGCCGAGGAGTGCCTGGCCGAGGTTGCCCACGCCCACCATCGCCACGCTCCAGGGATGGTTCGTGCCGAGGATGTCGCGCATCGCGCGGATCAGCTCGTCGCAGCGGTAGCCCACGCCGGGGTAGCCGAACTGCCCGAAGAAGCCGAGGTCCTTCCGCACCTGGGCGTCGCTGAAGCCCAGGAGCGTGCCGAGCTGGCCCGACGAGATCGTCTGCCGGCCGGCGGACATCAGCCGCTGGATTTCCCGCAGGTAGAGGCTGATCCGGCTGACCACCACCTTCGGCACGCCGCCGTCGGAGGGCGGTTCCGCCGGTGGCGACGGCTGCGGTCGGTGTTCCGTCATGGGAAGGACTGCCGGATGGCCGGGCTGGACGGGGCACGACTGTAACGGCGGCAGCGGCAGCGGCAAAGGAACCGCCCGCCCGCCGGTGCGGATGAGACGGTTGTAACGCGCCCGGGACTCTGGAAAAGCCCGGAGGGTCGCGTCGAGTGGTCAACCTGCGGGGACTTTGTGGTCGATGTTTGGGAGGTGCGGCGTCGGGACTGCCGGCCCGCACTGGCGTTTCGTTCCCCGGTTTTTCCCCAGTTGCAGGAGTCCGCCTCGAGCGAGGCGGCGATCAGGAAGCGTACGTGGTTGCGTTGTCTGCTGGTGCTGGCCGGCATCGCGGTGGGAGGCCTCCGGGCCGACGCCGCGTTCCACCGGCTCGGCAATCCGCACGGCGTCGCGAAGCTGACTCCGGTCAGCTTCGCGCGTGCGGCTGGATGTTGTGAACCGACGTGTGCCGCTCCCGGCCCGCGGTTCGTGAAGGAGATCGTGTACGAGAAGCAGGAGGTCACCTGCTGGAAGACGGTCTGCGAGAAGGTCGTCGAGCAGAAGCAGGTGGACTGCGTCCGGTACGAGACGGAGCGGTCCGTCAAGGAAGTCGAGTACACGGTCTGCAAGCCGGTCTGGGAGACCCGCTCGCGCACCGTCAACTACACCGTGTGCAAGCCGGTGTGGGAGACGGTCGCGAAGGAGATCCCCTACACGGTCTGCAAGCCCGTCTACGAGACCCGTGAGCAGTGCTACACGGTCTGCAAGCCGGTATGGGAGACCCGCACGCGGGAGATCCCCTACACGGTCTGCAAGCCCGTCTACGAGACCCGCGAGCAGTGCTACACGGTCTGCAAGCCCGTCTACGAGACGCGGACCAAGGAGATTCCCTACACGGTCTGCAAGCCCGTCTACGAGACCTGCACGAAGGAGATCCCCTACACCGTCTGCAAGCCGGTGTACGAGACCCGCGAGCAGGTCTACACGGTCTGCAAGCCGGTCTACGAGACCTGCACGAAGGAGATCCCCTACACCGTCTGCAAGCCGGTGTATGAGACTCGCGAGCAGGTCTACACGGTCTGCAAGCCGGTCTACGAGACCTGCACGCGGGAGGTGCCCTACACCGTCTGCAAGCCC
>JBJTPA010000126.1:0-6154 GCA_046074885.1 Planctomycetaceae bacterium | reverse complement strand
GTGGGCTGCCGTGTTTGCTAGGCCGTTGGCTGCCTCCCCCTCCGCCCCGCGGGTGGCGAAGAAGGTGCGGACGATGCCGCGGGCGTCCGCGACGGCCAGCGACATGCCTCCGAACAGCCGCTCCACCGCCACGACCCGGTCGCCGGTGGGCGTCACGGCGAACGCCTCCATCGCGACCGGCGCCGCGACGTCGCGGATCACGTTCCGGCGGCCGCGTCCGTCGGCGGCCACCGCGAACACCTGGTCCCCGAGTTCCGAGACCCGCACGAATCGCGGCGTGCAGTCCGGCTCCGGCTCGATCGTCGCCCCGGTCGCCTGCACGACCACCTCGTCGGTCAGCAGGTTGCGTTTCGACGTCACCGACTCGACACGGATCCGGCCGCGGGCGTCGAGCGCCGCCACGAGCGGCCCGCCGGCGAGCGGTGCCACGTCCACGTCCACGATCGCCGCGTCGAGCGATCGCGTCGGCGGGGCCAGATCGACGACCGGAACCACCCGCGCAAGCCGGCCGTGCGCGTCGCGGACGAGGATTCCGGCCGCGCTGGCGACGGCCTGGCCGCGGTCGGGCGGCCTCGTGCCGGCGGGGAGGCCCGCCTCGTCGCAGAACGACGTCTCGAGCCCGAGGCGGCCGCTCCGCACCGACCCGTCGGCGAACCCCGCGACCGCGTGGAGCGTGCCCGGCACGACCCTCACGACGGTCGCGCCGGCGAGGCCGGTGTCGGCGGCCGCGATCTCCGCGAGCGCGGCGCCATCGACCACGCCCACCACCCTCACGCGCCCGTCGGGCTCGACGATCCAGGCCACGGCGCCGGACTCGTCCACGCCGAGCCAGGCCGGCGTCGATCCCGTGTCGCCGAACGAGGCGGCCGCCTCGCGGCGGACCGTCGCCGAGCGGAACAGCGGCAGCGCCACCGCCAGCAGGAACACGCCCACCAGCAGCACGGCGACGATCGTGCCGATGCCGCCGGCCGTGATCACGACCCGGGCCACGCGGTCGCCGGTCCGCACCCACGGCCGCGTGGTCCGCCGGCGGGGGCGGCCCGTGAACGAGGGGGTGGCATCCATGGCGTGGTCACGCGCGTGGCTGGCGGACCGGTCAGGGACCGTCGATGCCGACCGCGGCGAGGGCCCGCTTCGCCACCGCGGCGGTCACGGGCAGGTAGCCGTCCTTCCTGACGTCGGCCTGTCCGTCGGCGCCGAGCACGAAGCGGAGGAACTCGCGCCGCAGCGGGTCGAGCGCCGTGCCCGGCTTGTGGTTGACGCTCAGGAGCAGGAACCGGGCCAGCGGGTAGTCGCCCGAGTAGGCGTTGGCGGCCTCGGGCTCGACCGGCGCCGCGCCCGTCTTCGGGGCGATCGCCACCGCGCGGACGTCCGCCGTGCGGTAGCCGATGCCGCTGTAGCCGATCGCGTAGCGGTCGGCGGCCACGGCCTGCACCACCGCCGAGCTCCCCGGCTGCTCCTTCACGGTCGGCTTGAAGTCGCCCTTGAAGAGCGCGTGCTCCTTGAAGTAGCCGTAGGTTCCGCTCGATGCGTTGCGGCCGTAGAGGCTGATCGGCTTGTCCTTCCACTCGCCGTCGAGGCCGAGGTCGCCCCAGGTGCGGATCTCGCCCGGGGCGCCGCCCGTGCGGTTCTTCGAGAAGATCGCGTCGATCTGCTGCAGCGACAGGCCCTTGAGCGGGTTGTCCTTGTGCACGAACACGGCGAGCATGTCGATGGCCACGGGCACCGCCGTCGGCGGGTAGCCGTGCTTCGCCTTGAAGGCGTCGATCTCCGCCGGCTTCCAGTCGCGGCTCATGGGGCCGAAGGTGGCGGTGCCCTCGGTGAGCGCCGGCGGCGCCGACGCGGAACCCTTGCCCTCGATCGCCTCGCGGACGCCCGGGTAGCACTTCTTGAAGCTCTCGGCCCAGAGGGCGACCAGGTTGTTCATCGTGTCGGAGCCGACGAACTTGAGCGACCCGGCCACCTCGCCGGCCGCCTTCTCGTAGGGCTTGAGGCCCGGGTCGATGTCCTGGGCGCCGACCACCCCGCCGACCGCCAGGCACACCACCGCCAGCCCGCTCACCCGCCTCAGATCCACGCGCATCGCCGCTCCTCCGAGTCCGCCGACGCGACGGTCCCGTCGATCGGGACCCGTCCGCATCCGCCGGGCAGAGGTGTACCGTCCGAATGTGAGCCTTTCGTGAGCGACGCCCTCCAGCACGCCCCACCGCGGGATCGCCAGAACCGACGCTAACCCGCAGCTTCGCAAAGACTTGCGCCACGCCCGCATGACCCCGCGTGGGCGCCCGGGCGACGCGTTCGAACCGCAACGGTGGTACACTGTCGGTCCACGCCGCGGGCAGGAACGTCCCGGCGCCCCGCCTCTTCCCGACCCACGTGACATTCTCCGCAGGACAGGCCTTCGACCAGGTCTTGGCGACGCTCGAGTCCCGGGGTCCGGTCGTGCTCCCCGCCCTGCTGCTCTGCGACTTCGGCCATCTCGCCCGCGAGGTGGAGCGACTCGAGGCCGCCGGGGCGGCCGCCCTGCACCTCGACGTGATGGACGGCAGGTTCGTGCCGCAGCTCACCTACGGCCAGGTGGTGGTCGAGGCGGTGCGGCGGGCCGCCCGGGTGCCCGTCGAGGTGCACCTCATGATCGAGGAGCCGGAGCGGTCGATCGCCGAATACGCCAGGCTCGGGGCCGACGTCATCACCGTCCACGTCGAGGGGCTCGCCGACCCGCGGGCCACGTTGCAGGCCATCGCGGCCCTCGGCCCGCGGGCCCACCTCGCCATCAGCCCCGGCACGCCCGTCGAGCTGATCGAGCCCTGCCTCGACGCCTGCGACGGCGTCCTCGTGATGAGCGTGGAGCCGGGCTACGGCGGGCAGCGGTTCAACCCGGTGGCCGTCGAGAAGCTCGCGCACCTCGCCGCGATCCGCACCCGCACCGGGGGCTCGTTCCTCCTCGGCGTCGACGGGGGCATCGCCACCGACACGGTCGCCGCGGTGGCCGCGGCCGGCGCCGAACTGATCGTGGCGGGCAGCGCCGTGATCCGCTCCCACGACTACGCCCGCGCGATCGCCGAACTCGAGACCCGGGCCCGCGACGCCGCCTGAACCCGCACGACTGAATCCAGACCGCCGGAGACCATCCTGCACCGATGCCCGACCACCTGATCATGATCCGCTCCGGCGCCAGCGACTTCGACGAGCAGGGACGCATCCGCGGCACGCTGGCCCTGCCGCTCTCGGCCGCCGGTGCGACCGAGGCCCGGCGGGCCGCGACGCTGCTCGCGGCCTCGTCCGCCGACGCGCTCTACACGTCCACCGACGCGTGCGCGGCGGAGACGGCGCACATCGTCGGCGCGGCCTGCGGCCTGCGGCCGAAGCGGATCGCGAACCTCTCCAACCTCGACCAGGGGCTGTGGCAGGGCATGCTGGTCGATGAGATCCGCGAGCGGCAGCCGCGGCTCTACCGCCAGTGGCAGGACAACCCGTGGGCCGTCGCACCGCCGGAGGGCGAACTCCTCGAGGAGGCCTGCCTGCGGGTCGAGGCCGCGCTCGAGGCGCTCGTGCGGCGGCATCCCGCGGGCCGGGTCGCCGTCGTCGTGCCGCAGCCACTGGACCACGTCGTGCGCTGGATCGTGTCGGGCGAGTCGATGGGCGACCTGTGGGGCGGCGAGCCGGAGCGGCCGCCGGTCGCGGAGTTCCCGTTGGCGGCGCAGTGGCGTCCGACGCGCCGCCGCCGCCCGACCGTCCGCCAGCGGTGAATTTCCCGGCCGATTCGGCGCAGCCCGGCCGCGTGCCGCGGGACTAGACTGTCGTCGATCCGTCTGCATCCGTCCCGCCCCGGCAGTCAGCGCATGGAACGCCGCCGCCATTCGACCGCGACGAGGTCCGATTCGGCCGTCGAGACGGCGGCGTCGCGACCGGCCGATGCCACCCGCCCCGCCGCCGATGCCGGCCACGAGGCGGGCCGCCAGGCCGGCCGCGGCCCCCGCGCGAAGCGGGGCGTGCCCGAGGGGCTGTGGCTCAAGTGCGACGGCTGCGGGGCCACGATCTACCGCAAGGAGGCCGAGGAGCTCCTCAACGTCTGCCCGCGGTGCGGCTTCCACTGGTACGTCTCGGCCGCCCGGCGGCTGGAGCAGCTGCTCGACGCCGGCACGTTCGAGGAGTGGGACGCGAGCCTGCGTCCCACCGACCCGCTCGGCTTCCGCGACAAGAAGCCCTACGCCGAGCGGCTCGTCGCCGAGCAGAAGCGGACGGGCCTGCGGGACGCGGCCCTCACGGGCACGGGCATGATCCGTGCCCGCCGGGTGGCCTGCGGCGTGACCGATTCTTCGTTCATCATGGGCAGCATGGGCAGCGTCGTCGGCGAGCGGCTGACGCGGCTCGCGGAGCGGGCCACGGCCGACCGGCTGCCGCTGATCATCATCAGCGCCTCGGGGGGCGGGGCGCGGATGCACGAGGGCATCCTGTCGCTCATGCAGATGGCGAAGGTGTCGGCGGCGCTCGCCCGCCACTCGCAGGCCGGCGGCCTGTTCATCTTGGTGCTCACGAACCCGACGATGGGCGGCGTGGCGGCGAGTTTCGCGTCGCTCGGCGACCTGTGCTTCGCCGAGCCGCGGGCACTGATCGGCTTCGCCGGCCCGCGCACGATCAAGGCCACGATCCGCGTGGAACTTCCCAGCGGCTTCCAGACGAGCGAGTTCCTGCTCGAGCACGGCTTCGTCGACCGGATCGTGGCCCGCAAGGATCTCAAGAGCGAGATCGCCCGCGCCATCGACTTCTGCGGCGGCTGAGCCCGCGGCGGGTCGGCGGCCCCTTGCCCCGGCCGCCCTTCAATGGTCTGATTTTCGCGATCGGATGCGGTTGCGGCCGACGATGCAGGAAGGCAAGGAAGGGGCGGACACCCATGTCGATGACGGGCAAGGCAGCCGGCCGCGTGGCCAGCGTGATGACGGAAGACCGCGTGTTTCCCCCGCCCGCGGAGTTTTCCAAGCGGGCCCGCATCGGCTCGCTCGAGGACTACCGTCGGCTCTACGCCGCCGCCGCTCGCGACCCGGACGCCTTCTGGGACGAGCGGGCGAAGGCCCTTCCTTGGATGACGCCCTACACGAAGGTTCTCGACTGGCAGGCCCCGTTCGCGAAGTGGTTCGTCGGCGGCCGCACGAACGCCTCCGCGGCCTGCCTCGACCACCAGATCGCGTCGGGCAAGGGTGACAAGACCGCCATCGTCTGGGTCGGCGAGCCGACCGGCGAGCGCCGCGAGTACACGTATCGCCAGCTCCACGCCGAGGTCTGCAAATGTGCGGCCGGCCTCGAGAAGCTCGGCATCGAGGCGGGCGACGTCGTCTCGATCTACATGCCGATGACGCCCGAGCTCGTGGTCGCCATGCTCGCCTGCGCCCGGATCGGCGCGGTCCACTCCGTGATCTTCGGCGGCTTCTCCAGCGAGGCGATCGCCGACCGCAACCACGACGCCAAGGCCGTGGCCGTGATCACGGCCGACGGCGGCTGGCGCCGCGGGGCGCAGCTGCCGCTCAAGAAGAACGTGGACGCGGCGCTCGAGTCGAAGGCGCACCCGGCCACGACCGTGAAGCACGTCGTGGTGCTGAAGCGGACGGGCCAGCCCTGCGACATGACGCCTGGCCGCGACGTCTGGTGGCACGATCTCGTCGCGGGCATGCCCGCCGACACGCCCGCGAAGGCCATGGACTCCGAGGCGCCGCTCTTCATTCTCTACACGAGCGGCTCGACGGGGAAGCCGAAGGGCATCAAGCACACGACGGCCGGCTACGTGCTGTGGGCGAAGACGACCGCCGAGTGGGTCTTCGATCTCCGCGACGGCGACCTCTTCTGGTGCACGGCCGACTGCGGCTGGATCACCGGCCACAGCTACGTCACCTACGGCCCGCTGGCCGCCGGCGCGAGCATCCTCATCTACGAGGGCGCCCCCAACGCCCCGCACGAGGGCCGCTTCTGGGAGATCATCGAGCAGGAGAAGCCGACGATCTTCTACACGGCGCCCACCGCGATCCGCTCGTTCATGAAGTGGGGCATGCAGCACATCGAGGGCCGCGACCTCTCGAGCCTGCGGCTGCTCGGCAGCGTGGGCGAGGGCATCAATCCCGAGGCCTGGATGTGGTACCACGAGGTGATCGGCGGCAAGCGC
>JBJTPA010000125.1:0-3317 GCA_046074885.1 Planctomycetaceae bacterium | reverse complement strand
AAGCCGGCGTGCTGGAAGAAGTGGCGGCGGAAGGCGTAGCGGGCGCTCGCCAGCGCCTCGTTGCCCGTCGAGATCCAGGAGCCGCCCTTCATGAGGTTGTGGCGGCCGTCGAACGTGGGCACCGAGAAGTCGTCGTAGAGCGGGTGCACCTCGAAGCCCTTGAAGGGCATGATCGGCGTCCGGGTCCACTGCCAGACGTTGCCGACGACGTCGCAGAAGTTCCCCTGCGGGAAGGCGTCGACCGGGCAGCTCGAGGCGAAGTGCTCGAGGTTGAGGTTGCCGGGGGCGCGATCCCACGTCGGCTGGTCGCCCGGCACAGTCTCGCGGAGCGCCTGCCAGTGCGCCTCGGTGGGGAGGAGCACGTTCTCGCCGGTCCGCGCGGCCAGCCACGCGCAGTAGGCCTGGGCCTCGAGGCAGTTCACCTCGACCGGCCAGTTCTCCGGAAGCGGGACCTCGTCGAGGAGGTTTCGCTGGTGGTACGAGCCGCCCTTCGTCAGCCAGAACTTCGGGTGCTCGGCCCGCGTGTAGTGGAGCCAGCCGCGGCCCTCGTCGGTCCACCACCGCTCCTCGCGGTAGCCGCCGTCGGCCACGAAGTCGCGGAACTCGGCGTTCGACACGAGCCGCCTCGCGGCCCGGAACGCGGGCAGGTCCACCTCCTCGACGCCGTACTCGTTGTCCCAGCCGTAGGTGTGGTCGTCGGTCCGCTTGCCGAGCCGGACCGTCCGCGACCCGACGGCGAGCCACTCGTTGGCCGGCGGAGTGCCGCGGTCGGGGCAGGTCTGCCAGAGCCGCCGCTCCCCGGGGTCGAGTTCCGCACCGCGCCGGAGCTCCTCGAGCGGCATCTGCCGCATGATCACGCTCGACGTCTCGAGGTGGATCCGCTCGTGCTCGATCCCCATGAGGATCATCCAGGCGGGCGAGTTCCAGGCGATCGGGAGCTCGAGCGGCATCTCCTGGATGAAGCGATCGACGAGTTCGCGGACGGCGGCGCGGTAGCGGCGGACCGTGCCCACCGACGGCCAGTCGTAGTGGGCCGAGTTGAGGTCGTCCCACGACATCTCGTCCACGCCCACGGCCAGCATCGCCTCGAGCACGGGGTCGATCCGCCCGGGGATCAGCCGGCCGGCCGTGAGCTTGTTGACGTAGAAGACGGCCGGGTGGCCGAAGTAGAAGATCAGCGGGTGCCGCAGGGGCTCGTGCCGCTCGTAGTACGACGCGTCGTCGCGGACGAGCGCGAAGAGACGGTCGTAGAGCTCGCAGGTCTGGTGGAAGTAGCGGCGCAACTCGGCCCGCTTCGCGGCCACCGGATCGGCCGCCGTGGGGTCGGCCGTGAGGAGCGTGGTCCGGGTCGGGGCGAGCGGACGCGCGAGTTCGGTGAAGCGGCCGGCGGCCGACGCGGGAGCGGTCGAAACGGGATTCATGCGGGGTTCGGCGGGGTGAAAGGCCTCCTCGGGGAAGCCCGGGTCAATCGCCTGAAAGTCTACCCCGCTCCCGGAGGCCCTCCAGCAACGGCGCGGGAATCGCGGCGCCGGCGCCGAGGAGCGACCCGACGACGGCGCCGCGGTGGCAGTTGTCGCCGCCGCACCGCGCGTTGGCGAGCACGCCGCCCGCGAAGTCGTCCGCATGCCGCCACGCGAGGAACAGCGCCGCCGGGAACGCGTCGGGGATGTAGCAGGCGGGGCTGAGGATGCCGCCGACCACCGC
This sequence comes from Planctomycetaceae bacterium, assembly GCA_046074885.1. Classification (GTDB taxonomy): domain Bacteria; phylum Planctomycetota; class Planctomycetia; order Pirellulales; family UBA1268; genus QWPN01. The sequence goes on along the minus strand of JBJTPA010000125.1, from coordinate 1,613 downwards.
GCGGTCCGGGCAGGTGGCGGGGCCCGCGGCGCGGGCTTTCTCCCACGCCCGCACCTTCGCCTCCGAGACCCAGTCGCGGCCCTCCTCGAGGATCACGGTCCGCAGGTCCTCGGGCTCGCGGTCCTCGCGGGTGAGCCGCACGAGCATCCGCACGAGCGCGTCGGCGGCCGCGAGCACGCCGTCGTCCTTGTGCGTGAGCGCCACGTGCCCGCGGACGATCCGCCGCAGGTCGTGGTGCCGCGGCCCGAGGCCCGCCACGATCGCCGGCACGGGCACGAGGCCGCCGACGTGGACGTCGCGGACGCCGCAGTTGATCGGCTTGCGGCCCGCGCCCAGGTTCGTGAAGAAGTGGCGGTGATACTCCTCGACGTAGGTGTCGCGGTGCCGGCCCGGCTCGAGCATGAAGGCCACGTAGTGATCGAGCCAGCGCTCGGGATCGTGGTCGCGGTCGCGGCGGAGCATCCGGAAGAGCTCGACGGCGAGCCGGACGTTGAGCGTGTTCTCGCCGGCCGCGAGGAACTGGTGGTAGTGGATTCCGCGGCGGCCCCAGAACTCGGCCTGCTCGCGGAGGATGTCGAGCGCCGGGCTCGGCGGCGTCCACGACGACCGCCAGAGGATGCTGTCGGCGTGGGGGCTCCGCGGGGCGAGGTAGCGGTCGGCCGCGAGGTCGGGATAGTCGCGGTCGAGCGCGGCCGTGTCGTAGTACCAGTGCACAGGCATCGCCAGGGCGTCGGCGACGAGGGCGCCCGCGAAGGCCGCGGCCGCGGCGCCGTCGCGTGATGGGGGAGTGGCGTCAGGCATGGTGGGCCGCCCCGCCGAGGAACGCCCGCACCCGCGGCTCCGCGCAGCGTTCGAAGAAGTCCGTCGCGGAGCCGTGGGCGAGCACGCGGCCGTCGGCGATGAAGGCGATCTCGTCGGCCACGCGGCGGGCGAAGCCCATCTCGTGGGTCACGAGCACGAACTGCGTGCCGCCGGCCCGCAGCTCGCCGATCATCTCCAGCACCTCGCCCGTCATCTCCGGGTCGAGCGCCGACGTCGGCTCGTCGAGGAACAGCCGGCGGGGCTGCACGACGAGGGCGCGGAGGATCGCGATCCGCTGCTTTTGTCCTCCCGAGAGCTCGGCGGGCCGCTTGTGGGCGTGGGCGGCGAGGCCGAACCGCTCCAGAGGGTCGCGGACGCGGTCGAGCGCGGCGGGCCGGTCGAGGCCGTGCACGTGGACGAGCGGCAGGAGCAGGTTTTCGAGCGCGGTGAGGTGCGGGAACAGGTTGAACGCCTGGAACACGGTGCCCACCGTGCGGCGGTAGCCGCGGAGCCCAGCCTCGTCGCGCGGCAGCGGCACGCCGTCGAAGGCCACGCTCCCCGCCTGCGGCACGTCGAGGCCGGCGAGCACCCGCAGGAGCGTGGACTTGCCGCCGCCGCTCGGCCCCACGAGCACGAGCGAGGCGACGTCGCCGGTCGCGAGGTCGAGGCCGTCGAGCACGGTGGCCGTCCCGCGGCCGTCGGGCCCGGGAAAGCGGCGGACGAGACCGTGGACCGCGAGCCTCATGCGGCCTCGTAGCGGAATCGGCGCTCGAGCAGCCGCGCGAGGGCCGAGAGCGGCAGCGTGAGCAGGA
>JBJTPA010000124.1:0-6120 GCA_046074885.1 Planctomycetaceae bacterium | reverse complement strand
CGACGCCGGCCACCGCGGTGAGCGACATCGCGAGATAGGCCGGCCGCCACGCCGCCGCAACGCCCGACCAGGCCCGCTGGAACGATCCCGCGAGGATCATGAACTCGCCGACGAAGCCGTTGAGCCCCGGCAGGCCGATGCTCGAGAACGTGAACAGGACGAAGAGCGCGGCGAGCCACGGGGCCTTCGTCGCCACGCCGCCGAGGTTGGGGACGCTCCGGGTGTGGAACCGCTCGTAGATCATGCCGACGAGCGCGAACAGGGCCGCCGACGAGAGGCCGTGGTTCACGAGCTGGAGGTTCGCCCCCTCGACGGCGACCGGGGTCAGCGCGAACAGGCCCATCACGACGTAGCCCATGTGGCTGACCGACGAGTAGGCGACGAGCCGCTTGAGGTCGGTCTGCACGAGGGCCACGAGCGCCCCGTAGACGATGCCCGCCACGCCGAGGCCGAAGAGCCAGGGGGCCGCCACGGCCGTGGCCTCGGGCAGCATCGGCAGCGAGAACCGCAGGAAGCCGTAGATGCCGATCTTGAGGAGCACGCCGGCGAGGTCCACCGAGCCCCCGGTCGGGGCCTCGACGTGCGCGAGCGGCAGCCAGGTGTGCACGGGCACGATCGGCACCTTGACGGCGAAGCCCGCGAGCAGGGCGAGGAACACCACCAGCTGCAGGCAGCCCCCCTCGGCCGTCATGGGGAGCGGGTGGGCGGCGACGGCGGCGGTGAGCCTCTGGATGTCGAACGTGACCGTGCCGGTGTGGGAGGCGCTCCAGAGCACGATCGCGAGGAGGCCGAGGAACGTGAGCAGGCTGCCGGCCAGCGTGTAGACGAAGAACTTCGCGGCCGCCTTCCGCCGCTCCTCGTGCCCCCAGATGCCGATCAGGAAGAAGAGCGGCACGAGCGTGAACTCGAAGAACACGTAGAACAGGATCACGTCGCGGGCCGCGAACACGCCGAGCATCGCCGCCTCGAGCACGAGGAGGAGCGCGTAGAAGCCGACCGGCCGGTCGGTGATCGCCCCCCAGCTCACGAACACGGCCGTCAGCGAGAGGAGCGCCGCGAGCGCGAACATCCAGAGCGACAGCCCGTCGAGCCCGAGCGACAGGCGGACGTCGAACGGGCCGCCGGTGAGCCACGGCGCCTCGATCGCGGCGAAGGCGTCGCCCGGGGCCGGCGGGGCGGCCAGGAACCGCAGCACGAGCCACGCGGCGAGCACGAGCGTGATCACGCCCGACACCGCGGCGCTCTGGCGGACGGCGGCGAGCCCCCGGGCGCCCATGAGCCACGCCAGCGCGGCTCCGACGAGCGGCGCGGCGATCACCAGGAGCAGGTGGGAGCCGGCGCTGAATCCGGGCGGCGAGAGGATGTCTGGCATGGAGTCTGTGGCTGCGGGAATGCGGGTCAGGAGATGAGTCGCCACCACAGGGCGGCGACGAGGAGGATCGCCCCGAGCGCGCCGCCGACGGCGTAGCGCTGCAGGAGGCCCGACTGGGAGCGGCGGACGAGGGCCCCGAGGGCCAGCGGGATCCGGCCCACGAGATCGACGAGGCCGTCGATGACGTGGCGGTCGAACGCGGCGGCCACGGCGGCGAGCAGCTGGAGCGGCCGCACGACGAGCGCGGTCTCGATCTGGTCGATGTAGAAGCGGTTGGCAAAGAGCGTGCCGAGCGGCCCGAGGAACCGCTCCATCTGCGGGCCGTCGCTGCGGCGGCCGAGGTGGCCGAGGGCCGCGATCACGATGCCGACAACCGCGGCCAGCGACCCCTGGATCGCGAGGTCCCAGTGGAAGGCGTGGGGCACGACGGTGGCGTCGATGGCCTTCGTGTCGAACGTGGGCGTGGCGGCGAGGAAGTCGGCGAGCGCGTGCGTCGAGAACAGCCACCAGCCGGCGACCGCCGAGGCCACGGCGAGGATCATGAGAGGTACGGTCATCACGAGCGGCGACTCGTGGGCGTGGTGACCGGCCTCCTCGGGGACGCGGGTCGGGCCGGTGAACGTCATGAACACGGCGCGGAACGTGTAGAAGGCGGTGAGCCCCGCCGTCACGAGCGACATCCAGAAGAGGATCCGCCAGGTTCGCGGTGCGTCGAGCGAATCGAGCTGCGTGGCGTCCGGCAGCGGGTGGCCCGCCGCGAGTTCGACGGGAGATGGCGTGACGCTGGTGAGGCGGACGGGGGAGGCACCCTCAGCCCTGCCCCTCTCCCTGAGGGAGAGGGGATGATGGGCGGCATGGCCGCCGGCGGGGCCGCCGTCGTGGTGCTCGTCGCCGTGCGTGCCGTGAGCGTCGGGCCAGGCCTTGGCGTGGAGCGTGGCGAGGATCTCGTCCTTGCTGAAGAACCCGGCGAACGGGGCGACGCCCGCGAGCGCCAGCGACCCGACGAGGAAGGTGGCCGCCGTGACGGGCATGAGACGCCTGAGGCCCCCGAACCGCCGCATGTCGATGACGCCCCCCATCGAGTGCATCACGGAGCCCGCGCCGAGGAACAGGAGCGCCTTGAAGAAGGCATGGGTCACGAGGTGGAAGATCGCCGCCGTGAACCCGAGCATCGTGCCGGTGCCGAGGCTCGCGAACATGTAACCGAGCTGGCTGATCGTGGAGTAGGCGAGGACCCGCTTGAGGTCGTTCTGCACCGTCGCGATCAGGGCGGCGATGAGCGCGGTCGTGGCCCCGACGATCGACACGGCCGTGAGCGCCCCGGGGCAGCCGATGAAGAGCGGGGCGCACCGGGCGATCAGGTAGATGCCGGCCGTCACCATCGTGGCGGCGTGGATGAGGGCGCTCGCGGGCGTGGGCCCCTCCATCGCGTCGGGGAGCCAGACGTGGAGCGGGAACTGCGCGCTCTTGCCGCAGGCCGCGAGCAACAAGAGCAGGCAGATCGCCGTGCCCACGATGCCGCCGACGTAGCCCGCAGGATCGGCGAGCCGGGTCTGGCCGAGGATGCCCGGCACGGGCGGGCCGCCAACGAGCACGGGGTCCGAGAAGTTGAGCGTGCCGTAGGTCATCCAGAGCAGAAAGACCGCCACGGCGAGGCCGAAGTCGCCCACGCGGTTGACGAGGAAGGCCTTCTTCGCGGCGGCCGCGGCGGAGGGCTTCGTGAACCAGAAGCCGATGAGCAGGTAGCTGCACGCGCCGACCGCCTCCCAGAAGACGTAGACGAGCAGGAAGTTGTCGGCTGCCACGAGCATCGACATGGAGAACACGAACGCGGCCACCAGCGCGAAGAACCGGGGGTAGCCGGGGTCGCCGTGCATGTAGCCGATCGAGTAGATGGCCACGAGCAGGCCCACGCAGGTGATGAGCGTGAGCATGACGGACGTGAGCGGATCGACCCGGAGCCCCACGTCGATTGCGAGCGGGAGCGACTCGGCACGTCCGGCCGCCCTCGCCGCGAGGTCGTCGCCGACGCGCGCCGCGGGCGTGCCCGTGGCGGGCTCGTACGCGTCGGCAACGGTCGCCCAGCGCCAGAGTGGAACGTGGAACGAGTAGGAGTTCTCGACGTCGGACTCGCCGTCATGCTCCCTCGTCGGGCCGAACGTGCGCGGCAGTTCGACGAGCAGCGCGACCGCCGCGACCGCCGCCGCGGCGATCGAGATCACGGCCGGCCAGTGGGCGTGGCGGCCGGGCAGCCGGCCGAGCAGCACCGTGACCACGGCGCCCACGAGCGGCAGGGCCGGGATGGCGAGCAGGAGCGTGTTGAAGTCGATGTCGGGCATGGGAGTGTGGCGGTGTCCGGTCAGACGTGCTCGCGCTGAAGGGCCTCGTCCTCGTCGGCGGCCGGAAGAACGCCGGCGGGCGTGAGCCGCGGGAACTTTGGCGCGACGGCATCGACCGCCGGCAGCCCGTGGTCGACGACGCGGGGCAGGTTCGATTCGCGGAGCGACTGCCAGGCGGCGGCGTCGAGCCGGCCGGTGCGGGCGAAGGCGTTGAGGACGAACACGAGCGCCACGGCCGCCTCGCAGGCGGCCACCGTGAGCACGAGGATCACGAGCACGTGGCCGCCGAAGTCGCCGTGGTGGCGGCTCCAGGCCACGAGGCTCACCGAAACGCCCTGCAGCATGAGCTCGGCCGAGAGGAACATGACGATCAGGTTCCGCCGGGCGAGGATGCCGACGAGGCCGAGCGCGAACAGGATCGCGCCCACGGTGAGGCCGTTCTGGAGGAGGGCGAGGTGCGTCATCGCGCGGCCCTCCGCGGGGCGAGTTCGCCCGAGTGGTCGCCGGCGCGGGCGACGACCGCGATCGAGCCGACGAGGGCCACGAGCAGGAGCACGCCGGCCACCTCGACGGCCAGCAGGTGGCGGCCGAAGAGTTCGCCCCCGAGCCGGGCCACCTGGTCGGCGGCGAGCGGGTCGGCGGCTGCAACGCCGGCGGTCGCGCCGGCACCCGCTCCGCTCGAATCCACGTCATCGCTCCGTGGTGCAGACGGCGACGCCAGTGCCGCTGCACGCGACGGCAGCCGGCAGCACTCCGGCGGGTCGGCCGACAGCCGGCCGATCGAGAGCGACAGGAGACCGAGCATGACGGCGCCGGCCACGGCCGAGAGCAGCGGCTCGTTCGAGACCCGGTCGTAGGGGGCCATGCCGGTGGGCTGCGCGAGCATGAGCACGAACAGGAACATGACGAGGATCGCCCCCGCGTAGACCACGATCGTCGCCACGCCAAGAAACTGGGCGCCGAGCACCAGGAGCACGCCCGCCACGCCGACGAGGGCGAGGGCGAACCAGATCGCCGCGTAGACGGGGGACCGCGCGACGATCGTCGCCGCGGCCGAGATCACGGCCACGAATGCCACCGTGAGGAACACGGCCTCCTCGCCCACGCCCCCCAGCCGCCGGCCGGCGGTCACGAAGCCGGCGAGCGCGGCCGCGCCGAGCAGGCCGCCGAGCCACCGCGCCGCACGGTCGCGTCCGCCGGCCAGGCCGCGGGGCAGCGCGAGCCAGAGGCCCGCGGCGGTCGCGGTGACCGCCGCCGCGAGGAGCAACCCGGGCGGGAGCGAGGGCAGGGAGAATCCGCTCACGGGGCGCCTCCCATGGCGGCCGACTTCATCGGCTCGGCGTCCTTCGTCATGTCGTAGACGCTGAGGAGCTTCTCCTTGTCGAAGATCATCTCCTCGCGGCTCTTGCCCGTCAGGTCGAGGAGACTCGTCAGCTCGATCGCATCGACCGGGCAGGCCTCCTCGCACATGCCGCAGAAGATGCAGCGCAGCTCGTCGATCTGGAAGCTCTCGGGATACTTCTCGCGGTCGGGCCACGGGCTCTCCGCGGCCACGATGTCGATGCAGTGGGCCGGGCAGGCCGTGGCGCAGAGAAAGCAGGCCACGCACTTCACGCGGCCGTCGCCGTCGCGGTTGAGCCGGTGGACGCCGCGGTAGATGAGCGGGTTGCCCACCTTCGGCCGCTCGTCCGGGAAGCTCACCGTGACCTTCGGGCTCACGAGGTGCCGGGCCGTCGTCGTGAGGCCGCTCACGAACAGCGGCAGGTAGAGCCGCTCGGCCAGGCCCAGCGGCTTCTCCTCCAGCCACGTGATCGACGGGTCGGTGGGCTTCATGTCAGGCCTCCACGAGCTCGTGTTCGACATCGAGCGGACCGTGGGCGACGACCGGCCGGTTGTCGGTGCCCGAGGGCGTGAGCAGGCCGGCGGCCAGCCACCCCAGCACGAATACCGCCCACGGCACGGCGATCGCCGCCCACGTCGCGGAATCCTCGCCGAGTGCCGCCACGAACTGCGGCCGGAACTCCTCGACGGTCGCCACGGTGACGAGGTTGGCGAGCCCCAGCGGCAGCATCACCTTCCAGGCGAGGTTCATGAGCTGGTCGAACCGGAACCGCGGCCAGCTCCAGCGGACGAGCATGAAGAACAGGATCACGCCGAAGATCTTGGCGGAGAGCACGACGAAGCGGATGAGTGTGACGGTCCAGGTGCCGACCGGCCCCGAGCCCGTCACGCCCCAGAGGTGCCAGCCGCCCAAGAACATGATCACGATCAGAAACGCCGCCGTGACCATGTGGAGAAACTCGGACACGAGGAACAGCAGCAGCTTGATCCCCGAATACTCGGTGTGGTAGCCGCCGACGAGCTCCTGCTCGGCCTCGGGCAGGTCGAACGGCAGCCGGGCCGCCTCGG
>JBJTPA010000123.1:0-10082 GCA_046074885.1 Planctomycetaceae bacterium | reverse complement strand
CGACTGTCGACGACCTTGGTCGTGGCCTGGATGTCCCCCCCGTCTTTTCGGCCGCCCGCCCCGTCGTGGGGCGGCCCGCCGCGGGCCTGTTGCCCGCGGCGGCCGGCCGGGCGGTAGAATCCCGCGGGATGCGTCTCCTCCGCGGGAAACGCCATGGCACGATGCCTGGTCGGATGCGGCTCGAATCTCGGCGATCGACGTGAGCAGCTCGACCGTGCGGTCGAGCTCCTGGGCTTCATGCCCGGCGTGTCCCTCGAGGCCGTGAGCCGCTTTCGCGAGACGCGTCCGGTGGGCGGCCCGGCCGGCCAGTCGGCGTACCTCAACGCGGCGTGCCTCATAGAGACCGACCTCGGGCCGGCCGAGCTGCTCGGCGCGTTGGCGGCCGTGGAGCAGACGCTGCTGCGGCAGCGGTCCGACCGCTGGGGGCCGCGGACGATCGACCTCGATCTGCTGCTCTACGACGACCTCGTGCTCGACGGCGACGAACTCACCGTGCCCCATCCGCGGATGGTGACGCGGCGGTTCGTGCTCGAGCCCTGCGTGGAGATCGCCGCAGGCTTCGCGCATCCCGCTTGCGGCTGCACGCTCGGCGACCTGCTCGACAACATCTCGGTGCCGCACCCGCTCGTGGCCGTCGTGGGCGCCCCGGGCAGCGGCGCCGCCGCAATCGCCGAGGCGGTGGCCGACGCGACGCTCTCGCGGCACCTCCCGGCGCCGGCGCCGGTGCCGGCCGACGGCGACCCGGCCGCGTGGCGCGAGACCGCCGAAGCATGGGCGCGGCCGCTGGCCGCGCGGGGCTGGGACGATGCCGGCCACGGCACCGTCGCCGACTTCTGGCTCGACGGGTTGCTCGTCGCGGCGGCGACGCACCTCGACCCCGCGACGGTCGCGGCCCTCGAGGGCGACGTCCGCCGGCTCGCCGGCGGCACGGTCGTCCCCAACGTGGCGATCCTGCTCGTCGCCGACGCCGAGGCGCTCGCGGAGCGGCTCGCCAAGGGGCCCGTGGGTCGGGGCGGCACGGCGGTGTGCGCGGCGCCGGAGGCGGCCGTCACCGCCGCTCTGGCCGAGCAGGAGCGGCTCGTCCACCGGCTCCGCGGCCGCGGCACGCGGCCCGACCGCACGCCCCTGGCGGTCGTGACGATCGACGCCCGCGATCCCGCCCGCGCCGCCGCCGAGGCGATCGCCGCCGTCGAGGCCATGCTCTGATGGCCGACCCGCGGACGATCCGCGACCCGGCGGCGATGCGGGCCGCGGTGCTCGAGAGTCGGGCGGCCGGCCGCCGCGTCGGCTTCGTGCCCACGATGGGCGCGCTCCACGCCGGTCATGCGAGCCTCGTGGAACGGGCCGTCGCGGAGTGCGACGACGTGGCCGTGTCGATCTTCGTGAACCCCACGCAGTTCGGACCCAGCGAGGACTTCGCCCGCTACCCGCGCGCGCCGGAGGCCGACGCCGCGCTGCTCGCGCGGCTCGGCGTCCGCTGGATCCACGCGCCCGGCGTCGATGACGTCTACCCGCCGGGCTCCGCGACCCGGGTCGTGGTCGAGGGCCCGGCCCTGCCGTTCGAGGGCGTCGCGCGGCCCGGCCACTTCGCGGGCGTGGCCACCGTCGTCTGTCGGCTGTTCCACGCGGTGCCGGCCCACGCCGCCTACTTCGGCTCCAAGGACTGGCAGCAGACGCTGGTGGTGGGACGGATGGTCCGCGACCTCGGCCTGCCGATCGACGTGGTCGTCTGCCCGACGGTCCGCGAGCCCGACGGTCTGGCGCTGAGCTCGCGCAACACCTACCTCGCCCCGGCCGATCGGGTCCGGGCGGTGGGGCTGTTCGAGAGCCTCGAGGCCGCCGCGGCGCACTGGGCACGGGGCGCGGACGTGGCGGCCGTCGAGCGGGCGATGCGGACGGCGCTCGAGGCGCGGGGCGTGGCGATCGACTACGCCGCCGTCGTCGATGCCGAGACGCTCGGGCCCACGGCGGCCGGGCGGGCGGCGGTCGCCGTCGTCGCCGGCCGCCTCGGCACGACCCGGCTCATCGACAACCGGCTGCTCGGAGCCCGGGCGGGGGCGGCCTGATGCGGTCGATCCTGTTCCACGTGCCGATGCAGGTGACGATCGGCCCCTGGACGCTGCCGCTCTTCGGCTGGGGCATCCTGCTCGCGGCCTGGGCGCTCGGCGGCGGCGTCGCGATCCTGCGGGCCGCGCGGCGGCAGGGGTTCGCCGCCGCGGCGGCCGGCCTGGGCCCGAGCCTCGCGATCGTCGGCGCCGTCGTGCTCTGGGTGGCCCCGGCGCTCGCCGACGCTGCCGGCGTGCCCGTCCGCGGCTACGGCGTGATGCTGCTCGCGGCGGCCGCGGCCGGCACCTGGCTCTCGGTGCGGCGCGGCCGGGCCGCCGGCTTCGAAGCCGACACGATCCTCGGGCTCGGGCTGTGGATCTTCGTGGCCGGGCTCGTCGGAGCGAGGCTGTTCTTCGTGATCGAGTACCACGCCGAGTTCTTCCGGCCCGGCGAGCCGCTCGCGGAGTCGCTCGCGCGGGCGGCCTTCGTCCCCAACGGCGGCCTCGTCGTGTTCGGGGCGCTGCCCACCGCCGGCCTCGCGGCGTGGTGGTACGCCCGGCGGCACGGCCTGCCGCTGCTGCGGCTGGCCGACGTGATCGCCCCGGGGCTGCTGCTCGGCCTGGCGATCGGCCGGGTGGGCTGCTTCCTCAACGGCTGCTGCTACGGCGGGCCCACGGACCTGCCGTGGGCGGTGTCGTTTCCGCCGGAGAGTCCGCCGTGGCTCGACCAGGTGCAGCGCGGCCTGCTGCCCGAGCCGGCGGCCGGTTCCGCCCCGCCCTGGACCCTGCCGGTGCACCCCGCGCAGCTCTACGCGGCGATCGACGCCGCGCTCCTGGCGGCCGTGGCGTGCGCGGTCACGCCGGTGTTCCGCCGGGAGGGGGCGGTGTTCGCGCTGGTGCTCACGCTCCACCCGCTGTCCCGGATCCTGCTCGAGATCATCCGCGTGGACGAGAAGCCGGCCCTGGGCACGCCCCTGTCGATCTCGCAGCTCGTGTCGGTCGTGCTCCTCGGCCTCGCAGGCGTGCTCTGGTGGTGGGTGTGCCGGGATCCGGGGACGGCGAGGCCCTTTGACGGCGGCCGACCCCGGGCGTCACATTGATGCCCATGGCCGATGCCTCCCCCAGCGACGCCCCCACGCCCGAGGACGCCAAGGTCCGCGAGGAGTGGCGGCGGCTGGAGCGGCAGCGGATCGACGAGGAGATCGCCGAGGCCCGCGAGGACGTCGGGGGTGATGGCTCCACATGCCGGGGCCCGCACTGGCTCGTCTGGGCCGCCCTGGCGCTGGCCCTCGTGGCCGGCATCGTGGTGACGGCCATCGTGAACGGCCTCTACGACCCGCGCCAGTGAGCGATTCCCCCCGAGCCGCCGACGCCGAACCGCCAGCGGGCCGCCCGGAGGCCGTGGTCACGATCCGCTGCCGCGAGGACGGACCGCTCGTCGTCGAGTTGCCGGACGGCCCGGGTGGGCCGGTGGCCCTGCGGGTGACCGACCACCTCGGCCAGGCGTTTCCACTGCCCGTCCACAAGCGGGCCGTCGCCCTGTGCCGGTGCGGCCGGACGTCAAACAGGCCCTTTTGTGACGGCTCGCACAGGGAGTGCGGTTTTTCGGCGGCGGACCTGGCAGGCCCCGCCGATACCTAGGGCGGGGGCGGAGCCACTCGTCGGTAGGACCTTCGGGCCGCCACACCGAAGCCCGACCGTGCGTGTCACGGAAAGTCTTCCGTCTGAACCACTTACGACACGCGCGAAAAACCGGAACGCGGTTTTCTACGGGTCCGGCGATATGGACTGGCCCGGGAAACACCTGTAGGGTTGGCACACCGACCCGGGGCCTCCGCGGCCCCCTTCCGGCCCCTGGACGGCCATGATGTCGCACCACGGATCGAGCTTCTACCAGCGGTTCAGCGTCGGGATCCTCGCGGGTCTCGTGTTCCTGCTGCCCCTGGTCGTGGTCGGGGCCATGAAGGCCCGGGGGAACAACCGCAACGACGTGAAGGGCTGGCTGCCCCCGGAGTACCCGGAAACCGCCACCTACAAGTTCTTCCGGGACAATTTCCAGGGGGAGGAGTTCATCCTCGTCAGCTGGGACGGCTGCACGATGGCCGACAAGCGGCTGGAGGTCATGGCCCGGAAGCTCCTGCCGCCCCCCGAGGAGGCGGCCCGGATCGACCGGCCGCTCTATTTCAAGACCGCCCAGACCGGCCCTCGGGCCATCCGGCAGATGATGTCGGAGCCGCTCAACCTCGAGCGGGACGAGGCGATCGCCCGGCTGACGGGGGCCCTGATCGGGCCGGCCCCGGAGGGCGTCGAGCCCGGCTCGGCCGCCGACGACCTCGACCGGCGTCAGACCTGCATCGTCCTCACGCTGTCCGACACCGCCCGGAACAACCTCCACGGGGCGATCGGCACCGTCCGCGACGTCGCCGTCCGCGAGTGCGGCATCGCCGAGCCGGCCCTCCACATGGGCGGCCCGCCGGTGGACAACGTCTCGATCGACAACGCCGGCCAGCAGAGCGTGACGATCCTCTTCGCGCTGTCGCTCGTGGTGGGCGGGATCGTGAGCTGGTGGAGCCTGCGGAGCCCGACGCTCGTGGCGCTCGTGCTGGCCTCCGGCGTGTACAGCATGTTCGCCAGCCTCGCCGTGGTCTGGTACTCGGGGTATCCGGTCGATGCGATCCTGCTGACGATGCCCTCGCTCGTCTACGTCGCGGCGACGAGCGGCGCCATCCACCTGGCCAACTACTACCGCGACCAGATCGCGGAGACCGGGATCCAGGAGGGGGCGGCAGGCCGGGCCGTGCACCACGCGCTGGTGCCGCTCACGCTCGCCACCGGCACGACGGCGATCGGACTGGCCACGCTGGCCGTGAGCGAGCTCGTCCCGATCCGGATGTTCGGCATCTTCTCGGCCGTGGGCGTCGTGTGCAGCTTCGTGATCCTCGTCACGCTCATCCCCGCCGGCCTCGAGCTCTTCCCGCCGAAGCTCAAGGTGGGCGTCACGGCCGACGCCGGGGACGAGCAGACCTGGCGGCCGATCGAGGAGAGCCGCTCGTGGCGGGTCGGCCAGTGGATCACGCGGCACCACGCCGTCAGCGCCGTCGCCTGCCTGGCGGTGATGGCCTTCTTCGGCTGGGGCATGACGAAGGTCGAGAGCAGCGTGCAGTTGATGCGGCTCTTCTCCCCCAGCGCCCGCATCCGCACCGACTACAAGTGGCTGGAGAAGCACCTCGGGCCGCTCGTGCCGATGGAGATCCTCGTGTGCATCGACGAGGAGTCGTGCCGCCTGAACTTCCTCGAGCGGATGCAGCTCGTCGGCGAGATCCAGCGGGAGATCGGCGCGCTCGACGAGGTCGGCAGCTCGCTCTCCGCCGTGACGTTCGGCCGCAGCCTCGACCTGGCGGGCGAGGGGGGCGGCCTGCGGGCGAAGCTGGCGCGGAGCACGCTCAACAAGTCGCTGCTGCGGCACCGCGACGCCTTCCTGGCCGGGGACTACCTCCGCGAGTCCGAGGTGAGCCGGGCGGTCGAGCCGCAGGCGGCGGCGGCCGATCCCGGGTTCACCGACCGCGTCGGCCGCTGGCTCGGCCTCGTGCCCGCGCCGGCCCCGGCGCCGACCGTGACGCGGCGCGAGGAGCTGTGGCGGATCAGCGCCCGCGTCAGCGCCGTCAAGGAGGTGGACTACGCCCTCTTCAAGCAGGACCTGCAGAAGCGGATCGACCCGATCCTGGCTCGGCAGGCGGCCGACGGCATCGCGGGCGTGACGGTCGAGTACACGGGCCTCGTGCCGCTGGTCTACAAGGCGCAGCACCAGCTCCTCGACGGGCTCAAGGCGGGCTTCATCAGCGACTTCGCCATCATCGTCGTGGTGATGATCATCCTCTGCCGGGCGTCCTCGGCCGGACTCGTGCTCCTCCTGCCCGCGGCGTTCCCGGCGGTGCTCGTGTTCGGCGGCATGGGCTGGGGCCACGACGCGCTGCGGTCGATCGACCCGGGCGCCCTGCTCGTGGACATCGGCACGGTGATGGCGCCGAGCGTGGCCCTCGGCGTGACCGTGGACGACGTGGTGCACTTCATGCTCTGGTTCCGCCGCGGGATCGTCGACGGCCTCGACCGCCGCGAGGCCACGATGCTCGCCTACAAGGGCTGCGCGCGGGCGATGTACCAGAGCTGGGGCGTGATCGGCATCGGGCTGTCGGTGTTCTCGCTGTCGCCGTTCGGCCCCACGCAGCGGTTCGGCTACATGATGCTCTCGATGCTCACGATCGCGCTGGTGGGCAACCTCGTGTTCCTGCCGGCGATGCTCGCGGGTCCGCTGGGCTCCGTGTTCGGCTGGGCTGTGCTGCGGAACGAGAAGCGGCGGCTCGCCCGCGAAGGGCGGCGGCAGCTGAAGGTGGACCCGGGCAGCGACGCCCTGCCGGAGCCGCACGTGCGGCCGGGGCCGGCGAAGCAGGTCGTGCATGCCTGACGATCCCGGCGCCGGCGGTGCCGCGGCCGGCCTGCCGACCGCCACCGTGGTGCTGCGGCCGAAGCGGGCCCGTCCGTTCTACGGCCGTCACCCCTGGGTGCTCGACAGCGCCGTGCTGCGCGTCGAGGGCGACCCGCGGCCCGGGGACGTGGTGGACCTCGCCACGCACGACGGCAACTTCGTGGCCCGCGGGCTGTGGAATCCGGCCAGCCGGATCCGCGTGCGGCTCTACGCCTTCGACGCCGCGACGCGGCTCGACGACGGCCTCTTCGCCGCCCGGCTCGCGGCGGCCGTGGCGCTGCGGGCGGAGCTCGGCCTCGACGACCGCGCCGGCGCGGCGCGGCTGGTGAACAGCGAGGGGGACGACCTCTCGGGGCTGATCGTGGACCGCTACGGCGAGTTCCTCGCCGTGCAGGTGACCGCGGCGGCGCTCGTCCCCAGGCTCGAGCCGCTCTGCGCGGCGCTCGACGACCTCGTGCGGCCGCGGGGCATCCTCCTGCGGGGCGCGGAGCGGGGCCTGGCGAAGCTCGAGGGGCTCCACCTGCCCGACCGCGTGGTCCGCGGCGCGGCCCCCGCGGGACCGGTGTTCGTGGCGGAGCACGGCCTGAAGTTCGGCGTCGATCTCGCGGAGGGCCAGAAGACGGGCTGGTACCTCGACCAGCGCGACAACCGCCTCGCCGCGGCCCGGCACGCCCGCGGCCGCCGCGTGCTCGACGCCTTTTGCTACTCCGGCGGCTTTGCCGTGGCCTGCGGCGTCGCGGGCGGGGCCCGGAGCGTGCTCGCGATCGACTCGAGCGCGAAGGCCACGGCGCTCGCGCGGGCCAACGCCGGGCTCAACGGCGCCGCCAACGTGACGGTCGAGACGGCGGACGCCTTCGAGAAGCTCGACGCCCTCGCCGCCGCCGGCGAGCGGTTCGGGATGGTGATCCTCGATCCGCCGAAGTTCGCCCGCAGCCGGGCGAGCCTCGAGGACGCCCTGCGGGCCTACCATCGCGTCAACCGCGTGGCGGTGGGGCTGCTCGACCCGGGCGGGATCCTCGTCACCTGCTCCTGCTCGGGCTCGGTGTCGCGGGACGACTTCCTCGAGATGCTCGCCGGCGTGGCCCAGCGGTCGCGGCGGTCGATCCAGGTGCTCGAGTGCCGCGGCGCCGGATCGGACCATCCGGTGAGCGCGAGCTGCCTCGAGGGCGAGTACCTCAAGTGCGCCATCGCCCGGGTGGCGTGACCGCGCTCCTCGCGCCCGCTCGCTCTGGAAGCGGGCCGGCCCATCATCGCTCCCTCTCCCCCGGGGAGAGGGCCGGGGTGAGGGTGCTTGCGTGAGGCCGCGGAAGGCACCCTCACCCGGCCTTCGGCCACCCTCTCCCAGAGGGAGAGGGAAGGTGGCTTGGACCTGCGGTCCTCGAGCCGTCCTAGAGTGTCCGCAACCGCGTGAACTCGGGAGCGTCCCGCGAAGCCCGAGCGTCGTGCTCGTCTTTGCTTGGCGGGCATCCGCCCGCTGCGGGCGACCCGGGCCTCCAGCCCTCGGGTCGACCTACAACTTTCGCAGCCGCGTGAACTCGTCGATCGTCACGGTCGTGAGTTCGCCGTCGTCGCGGGCCAGGATGAGGACGTCGCTGTAGACCTTGTCGTCGGGATTCCGGCGGAAGTGGAGCCCGTGCCGGCGGCGCTCCGTCCGCAGCACCTTGCCGGACGTCGTCGTGCTCCAGGCGGCGCTCGAGCCCACGGTCACGCCGTGGATCACCTCCACCCGGTCGCCCGGCTGGAGCGTCTCGTAGAGCCTGCGGGCCTCGTATTCCTCAGGCGTCATGGCGAGATTCTCCTGGGCGACCCCAGCCTACCGAAAACCCGGCCGCCAGGAGGGCGGCCTTGAATCACGGCCGCAGCGACCAGCGGTCGCGAAGGCCCCGAGGGAGGGATCTGGAGGATCCCGACCGCTCAGATCAGACCTCCTTACTGTCGATCCACTTCATCATCTTGCGCAGCCGGCGGCCGGTCTCGGTGAGCCTGTGCTCCCGCTCGCGGCGCCGGGTCGCCTTGAAGCTCGCGGCGCCGGCCCGGTTCTCCAGGATCCAGTCGCGGGCGAACTGCCCCGAGCGGATCTCCTCGAGGATCTTCCTCATCTCCGCGCGGGTCTGGTCGGTGATGATCCGCCTGCCGCGGGTGTAATCGCCGTATTCGGCCGTGTTCGAGACGCTGTAGCGCATGTACTCGAGGCCGCCCTGGTAGAGGAGGTCGACGATGAGCTTCATCTCGTGGAGGCACTCGAAGTAGGCCATCTCCGGCTGGTAGCCCGCCTCGACGAGCGTGTCGAAGCCCGCCTTGATGAGCTCCGAGACGCCGCCGCAGAGCACCGCCTGCTCGCCGAAGAGGTCGGTCTCGGTCTCCTCGGCGATCGTCGTCTCGATGACGCCGCCCCGCGTGCCGCCGATGCCCTTGGCGTAGGCCAGGCCGATCTTCTTGGTCTCTGGCGAGGCGCCGGGCCCGAGCGCGATGAGGCACGGCACGCCGCCCCCCTTCACGTACTCGCTGCGGACGAGGTGGCCGGGGCCCTTGGGCGCCACGAGCATGATGTCGTGGCCCGGCGGCGGCTCGACCTGGCCGAAGTGGAAGTTGAAGCCGTGGCTCGCCATGAGCACGGCGCCCTTCTTGAGGTGCGGCCGGATCGACGCCTTGTAGACGTCCCCCTGCAGTTCGTCGGGCAGGAGGATGTTGACGACGTCGGCCTGCTTGACGGCGTCCTCGACGCTCATGGGCTCGAAGCCGTGGCTCTTGGCGAGGTCGTAGTTGGGGCCGCCCGGCCGCTGGGCGACCACGACCTTGAGGCCGCTGTCGCGGAGGTTCTGCGCCTGGGCGTGGCCCTGGGAGCCGTAGCCGATGATGGCGATGGTCTTGTTCTTGAGGGCGGCGAGGTCGGCGTCGGCGTCGTAGTAGATCGTGGCGGGCACGGGGATGATCCTCGAGGGGTGGGCGTGGTGGCGGGGGCGTGGTCAGGCGAGCGAGTCGGGGGCGTCCGCGGCGTCGGCGGGGCGGCCGCCGTCGGCCGCCTCGGTGAGTTCACGGGTCGGCGAGCTGCCGCGCACCATGGCGATCCGGCCGGTGCGGACGAGCTCCACGATCCCGCGGGGACGCATCAGCTCGATGAAGCCCTCGAGCTTCTTCTCGGTGCCGGAGATCTCCACGATCACGCTGTCGGCGGCACGTCCACGATCCGGCCGCGGAAGATCTCCGCGAGTTCCTTGACCTCGGTGCGGGCCGTGCCCGGCGCGGCGGCGACCTTGATGAGCATGAGGTCGCGCTCGACGTAGTTGCGGGAGCTGATGTCGTCCACGCGGACGACCGTGACGATCTTCTCGAGCTGGCGGCGGACCTGGTCGAGCACGCGGTCGTCGCCGCGGAGCACGAAGGTCATGCGGGAGAAGCGGGGGTCCTCGGTCTCCCCGACCGCGAGGCTGTCGATGTTGTAGCCCCGCGAGGCGAGCATCCCCGAAACGTGGGCGAGCACGCCGGGGACGTTCTGGACCGTGGCCGAGAGGACGTGGCGCATGGGGGGGCCGGCAGGGTGCCCGCGGCGGGAT
>JBJTPA010000122.1:0-17714 GCA_046074885.1 Planctomycetaceae bacterium | reverse complement strand
GCCGACCTTCATGCGTGAATCCTTGAGAACGTTATCAGGCGGCGGAAATGCCCAACTGTCGGCAGACCTGCTCCGTGACCGCCTTCACGAGGGCCTCGTGATCCACGGCGGGCGGCGTGGGCCGTGTGGCGCTGCCCGGGTCGGCGCCCATCGGCGGCGGGGCGTCGAACGCGGTGCGGGTCACGCCCGTCGTGCCCCAACTGGCACGGAACACGTCGTTCGCGCAGATGTCGCAGTTCTCCATCCCCGGCTCGAGCCGGGGGTCGGTATAGCCCCACACGGCCCACGCCGCCCGCCGTGGATCACGAGGCCCTCGTGAAGGCGGTCACGGAGCAGGTCTGCCGACAGTTGGGCATTTCCGCCGCCTGATAACGTTCTCAAGGATTCACGCATGAAGGTCGGCATCATCGGCGGCGGCGGCATCGTGGGCTCGTCCGCCGGCTTCGCGTTGCAACTCGGCGGGGTCGTGCACGAGATCGTGCTCGTGGACGCCAACGCCGAACTGGCCGACGGCCAGGCCCTCGACATGCTCCATGGCACGGCCGCCATCGCCGACCAGTCGATCCGCGCCGGCGGCTACGACTGCCTCGCCGACGCCGACCTCGTCTGCATCACGGCGGGACTGCGGCGGAAGCCCGACGAAAGCCGCCTCGCGCTCATCAACCGCAACGTCGTGCTGTTCCGCTCGATCCTCGGCGAGTTGAAGGGGCGGGGCCTGAGGCCCGACGCGATCGTGCTCGTGGTGTCGAACCCCGTGGACATCCTCACGGTCCTCGCGGAGCGCGAGCTCGGCCTGCCCCGCGGCCGCGTCATCGGCCTCGGCACGCTGCTCGACACGCTCCGCTTCCGCAGCCTGCTCGCGCAGCGGCTCGGGGCGCCTGCCACGCAGCTCCAGGCCATGATCCTCGGCGAGCACGGGGACAGCATGGTTCCGGTCTGGTCGAGCGCGAGCGTGGCGGGACTGCCGCTGGAGAAGTATCCGGCGTTCACGCACCGGATCGGCGAGGAGGTCTTTCAGCGTGCGAAGACATCGGGCGCCGAGATGATCAAGAAGAAGACCGGTGCGGGCTTCGCGGTCGGCGTGTCGATCGCGGAGGTGATCCATGCGGTGGCGCTCGACTCGAAGCGGGTGCTGCCCGTGTCCACCGTCCAGTCAGGATGCTACGGAATCCGCGACGTCGCCCTGTCGGTTCCCACGGTGGTGGGCCGTGCCGGCGCCGAGCGGACGCTCGAGATCGAGCTCTGGCCGAAGGAGGTGCAGGCCCTCCGGCGCAGCGGCTCGGTGCTGCGGGAAACGCTCGACCAGGTGATCGCGGGAGCCTGAACGGGATCGCGTCAGCGTTCCGCGCGAGCCCGCCGCCGGGCGATTTCCGTCGGCAGTATCCCCCAGGCCCGCGCGGTGCCGTCCCACGAGCCGCTCGCGAGCGAGCCGCCGTCGGGGGCGAAGGCCACGCCCCATACCTGGTCGCGATGCCCGCGCAGCGTGGTGGCCGGCCGCCCGGACGCTGCGTCCCAGAGGTGCACGCCGCCGTCGGCGGCGGCCGCAGCCACCCGGGTGCCATCGGGGCTGAACGCCACCTTCCACACCTGGCTGGCCGGACCTGCCAGCACCCGCTCGACCGTTCCATCGATCAGCCGCCACATGCGGACCGTGCCGTCGGATGATGCCGTGGCGAGACGGCCTCCGTCCGGCGAGATCGCGAGCCAGTTCACGGGACCATCGTGCCCCGCCAGCATCGCGATCGTCTCGCCCGTCCCGGCGTCCCAGAACCGCACCATCCTGTCCTCGCACGCCGTCGCGATCCGCGCCCCGTCGGCCGTGAAGGCCGCGCAGAAGACGCGACGCGGATGCCGCAGCACGGGGCCCGCCGACTCGCCGGTGCGGGCGTCCCGCACGGCCACGGTCCGGTCCTCCGACGCGGTCGCCACCCTCGCGCCGTCGGGCGAGAACGCCACGCTGTAGACCCGCTTCGCGTGCGGCTGCACACCCACCAGCCGCTCGCGGGTCGCCACGTCCCATACGAACAGGGCGCCGTCGTCGCAGCCGCCCGCCAGCCGGTCGCCGCACGGCGACCAGGCCAGGCCGCTCACCCGCCCGAGCCCGGGGCCGATCGTTCCGGCTGCCTCGAGCGTGGACGCATCCCAGAGGTGAATTCTGGCATCGTCGGCCCCGGCCGCGAGGCGGCCCCCATCGGGCGAGTAGGCGACGGACAGCACCCGCGCATCGACCTCGAGCACGTCGGGACGGCCCTCGGGATCCCAGATCCGCACGTTGCCGTCGCCGCTGCCCGTCGCGATCCGGTCGCACGCGCGGGACCAGGCGATGCTCCAGGCGCCCGAGCCGTGGCCGTGGAACTCGGCCGCCTCCGTTCCGCGCGCGACGTCCCATACGCGGATCACGCCGTCTGCGGCGGCCGACGCGACGCGCCGCCCATCGACGTCGAAGGCAACCGCATTGACCCGCGCCGGGTGCTCCATGCAGCACGATTCGCTGCCGGCGGCGAGGTCCCAGGCCCGCACGGTTCCGTCCTCGGACGCGGAGACCACCGACCGGCCGTCCGGGGCGAAGGCGACCGAGAAGACGCGGTCGCCGTGCCCGCGGAGGGTGGCGGCGAGGCGTCCCGTGGCGCAGTTCCAGATCCGCACCGCCCCGTCGTGCGCGCCCGTGGCCAGCAAGCCGCCGTCCGGCGAGAACGCGACGGCGTAGACCGTCCCCTCGCCGTCCTCCAGCGCGCGGATCTCGCGGCCCGTGGCCGCGTCCCAGATCCGTGCAGCCCGGTCGCGGGACCCGGTTGCGATCCGCTCGCCGTCGGGCGAGAAGGCCACCGCGTACACGGCGTCTTTCCCGCCGGCGAGACGTCGCTCGGCACCGTCGTGATCCACGTCGTGCAGTGCAACCGTGCCGTCGCTCGACGCCGCCGCGAGCCGCCGTCCGTCGGGCGAGAATGACAGCGACCACACGATCCCCTCGCCGACGGACAGGGACCGGCGTGCCGCGGCGGACGAGGATGGGCTCCACAGGCCCACGCCGCCCCGCCGGTCGCCGGTCGCGACGAGGCGGCCGTCCGGCGACCACGCCACCGCCGTCACCGGGCCGGCATCCTGGCGGAGAACCGCCACGGCGTCGTCGAGGGACGCCTCCAGGCACGCCAGTTCGATCGGTCGCGGACCGGCCGCGGCGGGAACGAGGCCGCGGGCTTCGGCGAGGAGATGTCGCGCC
The DNA here is from genome assembly GCA_046074885.1 of Planctomycetaceae bacterium. Taxonomy (GTDB): domain Bacteria; phylum Planctomycetota; class Planctomycetia; order Pirellulales; family UBA1268; genus QWPN01. Next base: position 14,494 of record JBJTPA010000122.1, on the reverse strand, counting down.
TCCGTGGTGTTGTCGCGATCCCGGGCCGCGGCCGCGAGGAGGACGGTCGAAGCATAGAGCTGGTCGCGGGCCGCGGCCGCCTGGGATTCGGCACGCACCTCGGCGTCGCGGGCCTCCTTCCGCCGGAGCTCGAGCCGCAGCGACAGCAGCGACACGGCCACCACCGCCGTCACGAGCGTGATCCCGAGGGCGGATACGGCGCCGGCTGCAAGCCGGTGCCTTCGCGCCAACCTCCGGAGCGATTCGAGCGGCGTTGGCGGGCGGGCCACGATCGGCCGCCCCTCGAGCCACCTGCCGAGGTCGGCGGCCAGCTCGCCCGCGTTCGCGTAGCGATCCGCCGCAAGGGGCTCCATGCACGTGGCTACAACGACAGCGAGCGCCCGCGCGTCGTCACGCGGAAGCTCGGACACCGCTTGGCGTTCCACGATCGCCGTGGCCGGCGCGGCCGCGCGGCCCCGCAGGCAGGCCGCCCCGGCCAAAGACTTGCCGGCGAGGTCGTGGGGCAATCAGCCGACCAAGAGTTCGTGGAGGATGAGCCCGAGCGCATACACGTCACTGCGGGCGTCGGGCGGCGCCGTCGGCGTGAGCAGCTGCTCGGGGCTCATGTAGCGGAGCGTGCCCACAACGTCGCCCGTCGCGGTCACGTCCGCCGCGGGCGCCACCGACCCGTCGGCTCGCGGTCCATCCGCCCGGCCGTCCACGGACCGCGCGATGCCGTAGTCGATCACCTTCGGCTCGCCGCCGGCATCCACGAGGATGTTGGCCGGCTTCAGGTCACGGTGGATCACGCCGTGGCGGTGCCCGTGCGCGACCGCGTCACAGACCTTGTGGAAGAGCGCCACGCGGGCCCTGATCGAGAGACCGCGTACCGCGGCGAACCGCGTGATCGAGCGGGCGCCCTCGACGAACTCCATCACGAGGAACAGGCCGCCGCCGTACGCCGGCGGGGCCGTGCCGCAGGTATGGACCTGCGCGATGTGGGGATGCCGCAATGCCGCGAGCGTCTCGGCCTCCCGCAGCAGCCGCGCCGGCGCCGTCGCAGGGACGGCGCCCTCGCGCAGGACCTTCACCGCGACCGTTCGCCGCGGCCGCTCCTGCCGCGCCTCGTAGACGCGGCCCATGCCCCCCTCGGCCAGCAGACGCAGGATCGTCACGCCACCGAGGTCGGCGCCCGAGGGGAGTTCGCCGGACCGCGTCCACGTCGCCGCCGCGCCGAATCCGAAGGAGTCGTCGGCGCCGGGCAGACCCCGGCCCTCGTCATCGGCGACGCGGCCGGGATCCGCGCCGGACTCCGCGGGACTCGCGCCGGACGCGGGGTCGTCTCTGCCGCCTTGCGGATCCATCAGCCGGTTTATACTGATTTCCCCGCTCGGGTGAATGATCCCTCGACGCGGGGGCTGCGGAAAGGCGGGACGCGGACGACCCGCCCGGCGCCGCCGCGGCGCGGCGCTCGTTTTTCTGCTCATGCAGGAGGAGACGGGCGCGGCGGCCGCGAGGGGCAACGGGACGCACGAGTGTTTCGCCCGCGAGCCCAGGCCCGCCCCACCATCCCCAGTTCACCCGTGGACATCGACGACACGCTCTCTGCCGCCCTTGCCTCAGCCCTGGCACGGCTTGCCGCGGGCGACCTCGCGGCACGCGACACGATCCTCGAACTCGTCGCCGGCCGGCTGCGGACCCTCGCCCATCGGATGCTGGCCCGGTTCCCGAACGTCCGCCGCTGGGACGACACCGACGACGTCTTCCAGAACGCGGCGCTTCGGCTCCACCGGTCGCTCGGCCAGATGAACCTGACCGAGCCGCGGTCGGTCCTCGCGGTGGCGGCCACCGAGCTGCATCGCGAGCTGCTCGACCTCGCCCGCCGCCACGCCGGGCCGATGTCCTACGCCGCCAACCACGGCACGAACGTCGTCCCGGGCGGTGCGGGGGACGGCAGGGACGTGCGGCACGTCGATGTCGCCGCCGCGGCCGACGAAGCGATTGACCGCTGGGCCGCGTTTCACCGGGCCGTCGACGCCCTCGAGCCGCCGCAGCGTGAGGTCTTCGACATGGTCTGGTACCTCGGCTGCGACCAGAAGACCGTGGCCGCCGCCCTCGGCTGCTCGGAACGGACCGTGAAGTCGCGGTGGAAGGAGGCGCGGGAGGCCGTCCGCGACCGGCTCGACGGCGAGCCACCCGCCTGACGCGTTCAGTCCGCGGCCCCGCCCGCCTCCTCGTGGTCGAGCATCCGTAGGATCGCGATCGCCTCCTCGAGCGTCGGTGCCGCGCCGTCGTGCATCACGCCGCCGCGATCGGCCTCCGCGAGCAGCATGACCGCCTCGAAGTCCTCGTGCGCCTCCAGCCGCCGCCGGGCGCGGTGCCCGAGCGTGCCCTCGCGGTGGGCCCGCGCGGCGGCCACCGATTCCACGATCCAGCGCGTCCGCGGCGTCACGAGGTCGCCGAGCGCCCCCAGCACCGCGGTCACCGGGTCGTCCCGATCGATCGCCAGCCCCACCTCCCGCACGAGCGCCGCGGTGAGCAGCTCCTCGTCGTACGGCCGCTCCGCGTGGACGGCGGCGAAGCACTCGAGCGCCCGCTCCAGGGCGTCCCGCGCCCGATGGACGGCCGGATCGAGCCGCACCGTCGCCAGCAGGCCGGCCAAAGCGGCGATCCGATCGAGCCGGTCGCCGCGCGTCGGAGCCGTGCCGAGCCGCGCGCCGACGTCGGCGCATACGTCGGCCACGTCGGGAAGCCTGTCCGCGGGCACCCATCCCCCGGCCAGTCTCCGCGCCGCCCGGAACACCGCCCGCCGGGCGTCGCTGCCCGCCGCCATGCCGCGGGCAGCCTCCGCGGCGATCCGCCGCCGCAGTGAGTCGTCCACCTCGACGTCCCGGCGGCGGCCGCGGCTCATCGGCCCGGCTCCTGCGGCCCGAGCGGCCGCCAGCGGATGTTCCGCGCCTCGCCGGTGGTCGCGTAGGTGGCGATGCCGAGCGGCCGCGATCCCACCTCGACGCGGACGGAGATCCGGCGGCCGGCCAGCGGCTGTTCGATGATCCGCTCGTCGTCGAGCAGGCACTCGATCCGCTCCGGCGTCACGCGGACCGTCACCGCGTACCAGCGGCCGCGCTCGAACTCGCGGTACTGCGACGTGGCGTTCTCCGAGGCGTCGGCGCCGTCGATGCACGACAGGCCCACCGTGCCGCCCCCCCAGCCGCCGAGGATCAGGCTGCAGGCGTCGTCGCCCACGGGGAACGTGAGGCCGCAGAAGAAGTCATTCCCCTCGACCCGCCGCGCCTCGAGCGCGATCTCGTATCCCTGCCGGGGAAACTCGCCGCCCCACGTCACGCCGCTCAGCGTGGCCCCCGCGGCGATGCGCACCGCGCCATCCACCACGCTCACCTCCCCCTCGCCGCCGAAGGGCGTGGATTTCCATCCGCCGAGCGCGGCGCCGTCGAAGAGCGGCTTCCACGCCACCGGCGGCCCCGCGGCGACCGCCGCCACCGACGCGGCCGCAAGCAGCGCCGCCGCACCGCGGCCGCGGGTGATCCATGCCGAGATGCATGGCGTGCTCATCGCGCGGACGTCCATGTCAGCGGCCCCCGTCGTGCAGGCCGAATTCCGTGGCGATCTCAGCGGCACGCTCGGCCAGCTTCGTCCCCGGCGCCGCCTTCTGCACCTTGTCGGCGAGGTCCTTCATCTGCTTCCTCACCGCCTGCGGCACCGCCGCCGCCAGGTCGGGTGTGACGACCTTCGCGCCGCCCGTGGCGGTGCCCCGCAGGCCCTCCAGCTGGGCGAGCTGCTGGCCGCACTTCAACGCGGCCTGGAACGCGGGATCCTTCTTCCACTCGACCGCGAGCCGCGTCGCGTTCCCGCCGATGTCGTCTCCCTTGAAGGTGGCCGCGCACTGCTGCAGGGCCGCGAACGCCCGCGCGGGATCGGCGGCCCGAAGCTCCGGAGCCTTCTCGATCACGTCCCGGCCCCAGGCCTCCAGCTTTTCGACCACGAACGCCGCCTCCTCGGCGGTCTCGGCGTCCTTCGACGACGCCATGCTCCGCGCCTTCTTGAGCGCGGTTCCGTAGGTGGCCTCGTTGCGGAGCAGCGGCTGGAGCGACGCGAGCTTCTCCAGCGGCCGGCCGTTGAGCACCCGCGGGGGCGAGGCGTTCACCGCCGCCGCCGCCGCCGCACCGTCCACCTCGAGCGCCGATCCGGCGAACACGCACTTCCCCGTGTGGTCGAAGAGCAGCGTGTAGGGCATCTGCGGCACGCGGTCCAGTCCTTCGATTCCGGATTGCCCCACGATGCTGAACGTCACGCCCAGCGCGCCGGCCGCCCTGCGGACGTCGTCGGCCGAGCCCTCGGACAGGTGAGCGCCGACGACCACGAGCCCCTGCGGCCCGAGGCGGCGATGGAGCGCCTCGAGGCGGGGCATCGTCGTCGCGCACGGCTCGCACTGCATGCCCCACAGCTCGAGCAGGACCACGCGGCCCTCGAGCGCCTTGGCGTCGATGTCGGGACCGCAGACCGGTCCCCCCAGGTGGATGCCGCCGGTGCTCACCTTCGGCGGCGGATCGGCGGCACGGCCGCCCGTCGCGCACGCCACGATCAGGCCGACGAGCCCGGCCGCCGTCCGCCGTCGTGCCATCGTGGCCATGGAATCCCGTGCCCGCATGTTCCTTCCCGCTGCCCGCGCGCCGCCCAAGTGTACCGGAACCCCTCCGCGCGGGTGCCGGCTCCCTCAGGGCGTGGCCGCGGCGGCCGACATCGCTTCGGCGATCGCAGCGGCCCGCGTAGCCGCGGCCGACCCGGGCCAGGCCTTCTCGATCGTCTTGGCGATGTCCCGCGCCTGGCTCAGCAGCTGCGCCGGGGCGCCGCCGGGCAGGGACTTTGCCGCAGCCTCGAGCGCCTCGAGCCGGGCCAACTGCTGCCCGGCCCGCACCGCCGCCTGGAATTCCTTGTCCTTCGCCCACTCCTGGAGCAGCTTGCCCGCCTCGCCGGCGATGTCCGTTCCCTTGAACGCCGCGACGCACCGCTTCGCCACGGCCACGGCGGCCCCGGGGTCGGTCGCGGCGAGCGATCGCGCCTCCTCGACCATCTCGCGGCCGCGACGCTCGATCCGCTCCACCACGAACTTCGCCTCGTCGGCGGTCTCCCCGTCATTCGAGTCGACGAGCGTGCGAGCCTTCTTCAGCACCGTGCCGCACATCGCCTCGCTCTTGAGCGTCTGTGCGAGCGGGGCGAGCTTCACGAGCGCCCGGTCGGCGAGCAGCGCCGCCGGCGCCGCCTTGACGGCCTCGGCGACCATGTCGTGCGCGCCGCCCGGCGATCCGCGGTAGACGCACTTCCCCGTGTGGTCGAAGACCATGCAGTGCGGGATGCCGTTGAAGTCCATGCCGCCATCGACGGAGGCGTTCTCGACGATCGTGAACGTGACGCCCAGCTCCGCCACGGCGCGCCGGAGGTCGTCGGCGGTGCCCCCCTGCGCGTGCGCCCCGATCACGAGCAGCCCGTGGGGCCCGAACGTCTTGTGGAGCTCCTCGAGCCCCGGCATGCTCGCGATGCACGGACCGCAGTGGATGCCCCAGAACTCGAGCACCACGACGTGCCCCGCGACGCCCTGTGGACCGAGCGCGGGGCCCGACACGTGCGGGCCGAGCTGCACGCCCGCGGCGGTGATCTGCATGTTCTCGGCGTCAACGTGGGCCGCGGCCACGACGGCGGCGACGAGCGCCGCAAGCACGCGGCTGATCGGGCGGGGCGACATGCGATCCTCGGCGTCGGGGGAGTCGGCGGGGAACACCGGGACGGGGTTCCAGACTACCGCGCCGGGGGCGGCCCCCGCGACAGCAGTTCGGCGACCAGCGTCTGGGCCCCGTAGACCCGCCGCAGCGCGGCGAGGGTGCCCTGCGCGTCCACCGCGATCGCCCGGGCCCGGGAGTCGTCGTAGGCCACGTCGAGCACGAGCGAGTGGATGTTGCCGTCGAAGATGAGCCCCACGAGTTCGCCCGCGCGGTTCACCACGGGGCTGCCCGAGTTGCCGCCGATGATGTCGGCCGTGCTCGCGAAGTTGAACGGCGTCGCCATGAACGCGGCGTCGGCCTCGAGCGACTCCCGCATTCCCTCCCACCGCGGCGGCAGGTCGAACGGCGGCGCGTCGCGCTTCTCGGCGGCGCGGGAAAACAGGCCCGCGTAGGTCGTGATCGGCGGGACGCGGCGGCCGCCGTCCTCGTAGCCCTTCACGGTGCCGTATGCCAGCCGCAGCGTGAACGTGGCGTCGGGATACATCGCGGCCCCATCGCGGGCGAACCGCGCCCGCGTGATCTCGGCGTGGGCCTGCTGCTTCACCTCGCCGGCGGCCTCCACCACCCTCCGCACCGCCCGCGCCTCGTCGTCCACGATCCGCGCGAGGGCGAGCATCGGATCGTCGCACGCGGCGACCGCCGTGGCACCGCCGTCGAGCAGTTCGCGGCGACGGTCCGGGGCCGGCGGCCCGGCGCCCGATGCGACCCGTGTGCCGAGCGTCGTGCTGCGCACGAGGTCGGCGGCCCGGTCGGCCGGCGACCTGCCGGCGAGCACCGCCGCCACCAGCGGATCCTCCGCGCCGAGCGCCTGCGCCAGCGCAGTCAGCGAGTCGGCCAGCCTCGCGATCTCCAGCTCGTCGTAGATGGGCTCCGTGGAGAGCAGTTGCAGCTCGAGCGACTCGCGGTTCGAGTCGCGGTATTCCCGGAGCCGCTCCCCGTTGGGCTTCGGCCGTTCGGCCGCGGCGCGGAGGATCGTCCGGGCGTTGGCGAACGTGCGGCTGTTGAAGGCCTGCCCGGCCTCGAGCAGACGGTACCGCAGCGCGGTCCGGTCGAGCTAGGCCTGCGCCTCCTCGATGCGGCGGTAGGGCGACGCCGGCCGATCCCCGTGCGCCGCGGTTCCGGCAGCGACCGCCGCCTCCACGACCGGCCGCGTGGCCGCCTCGCGCTCGCGGAGTGCCGCGAAGACCCGCGGGTCGAGGAGGCCCGCCAGCACGCCACCGCGTGCCTTCCGGGCGTTCTGCACGCCGAAGAGGTCGGCCTGCGCCTGCCGGCGCTCCTCGGGCCCGCGTGCCGAATAGGCGGCGTACAGCGATTCGAGCCGGTAAACCGCCTGCATCTGCAACGGCAGGGTGCGATCGCGGAGCGCCGCGAGTTCGGCGACCGTGCTCGACCGGTCGGTGTGGCCCGGATGGCCCGACACGAGCACGAGGTCGCCCTCGGAGACCGGCTGCGCGGCCCAGGCGAGGTGATGCGTCACGCGCGCCGGCCGGCCGTCCACCCAGGCGCGGAAGAAGCAGCAGTCGAGGTCGTAGCGGGGAAACTCGAAGTTGTCGGCGTCGCCGCCGAAGAATGCGATCCGCTGCTCCGGCGCGAACACGAGCCGCACGTCGGTGTAGCGGCGGGAGCGGTAGAGGTGGTACGCGCCGCCCTGGTGGAGCGTCACCACGTCGCTGCGAAGCCCCGTCGTCGCGAGCGACTGCTGCTCGATCTCCGCCATCGCCGCCCGCCGCGCGTCGGCGGCCGCGGCCGCCGTCATGCCCGGCTGCACCGCCGCCTGCACCCGCGCGGTCACGTCCTCCATCGACACGAGCACGTTGAGCTCGAGGTCGTGGCAACGGAGCTCCTCGGCCGGCGTCGCCGCCAGGAACCCGTCGCGCATGAGGTCGCGGTCCGGCGTGCCGAGCTGCTGGATGGCGTCGGAGCCGACGTGGTGGTTCGTGAGCACGAGGCCGTCGGCCGACACGAACGCCCCCGAGCCGCCCGAGCTGAACCGCACGCTCGCCTGCCGCAGGCGGTTGAGCCAGCCCGCGGGCGGCTCGAACCCGTGGGCGTAGCGAAGCTGCTCGAGCGGTGGGGCGTCGAAGAGCCACATGCCCTCGTCGGCCCGGCCGGCCGCGGCCGCCGCGGCGAGGGCCAGGAGGCAGGCGGGGCCGGCCCGGCGGGATCGATGGTGCACCGGACGATGTCTCCAGGGGGCGGTTGCCCGCGGAGACTAACCGTCATCGCTTGCCCGTGGCCAGCCCCGCGCCCGTCTTGCTCCATGAGGAGAGTCGCCCGTTTCCCGCGACTGATTCAGCCGACGGCCCGTCCGCCGGCGGAGGAGGATCGTCCATGCTCGCCCGGCTGCAGACCTTTTCCCTGTTCGGCATCGACGCGGTGCCCGTGGACGTCGAGGTGGACGTCTCCGGCGGCGCGTTGCCGGCGACCGTGCTGGTTGGGCTGCCCGACACGGCCGTCCGGGAGAGCACGCACCGCGTGGCCCGCGCCATGGTCAATTCGGGCTTCAACCGGCCGAACGACCGGATCGTCGTCAATCTGGCCCCGGCCGAGCTCCCCAAGCAGGCGGCCACGTTCGACCTGCCGATCACGCTCGGCATCCTCGCCGGCAGCGGCCAGTTCTCGTCGGACCGGCTCCGGGACTACGCGGTCGTGGGCGAGTTGTCGCTCGAGGGCTCGACGCGGCCCGCCCGCGGCGCGCTCTCGATCGCGATGGCCGCCGCGCGACAGCGTCGCTCGGGGGGCGGCGACCGCCCGCTGCGCGGCGTGGTCGTGCCTGCCGCCAGCGCCACCGAGGCGGCGGTCGTCGAGGACATCGAGGTGATTCCCGTGGCCACGCTGACCGAGGCGGTGCGGTTCTTCGCGGGCGAGCTGTCGATCCCCCCCACGCCGCCGCGCGTCGAGGAGTGGTTCGACCGCTTCGCCGCCTACGACGTCGACTTCGCCGACGTCCGCGGCCAGGAGGCCGCCAAGCGGGCGATCTGCGTGGCCGCGGCGGGCTCCCACAACTGCCTCATGGTCGGCCCCCCGGGCGGCGGCAAGACGATGCTCGCCAAGCGGGTGCCCACGATCCTGCCGCCCCTGTCGGCCGCCGAGTCGATCGAGACGACCCGGATCTACAGCGCGCTCGGCCTGCTGCGGTCGGGCCAGCCGCTGGTCGCGACGCGGCCGTTCCGGGCCCCGCACCACACGATCTCGGAGGCCGGCCTCGTCGGCGGCCGGTCGGTGCCGATGCCCGGCGAGATTTCGCTGGCCCACAACGGTGTCATGTTCCTCGACGAACTTCCGGAATTCAACCGGCGCACGCTCGAGGTGCTCCGGCAGCCGCTCGAGGATGGGGCGGTCACCATATCCCGCGCAAAGTGCGCCACCCGTTTCCCCGCCGACTTCATGCTCGTGGCGGCGCTCAACCCCTGCCCCTGCGGCTACCGCGGCGACCCGCGCCGCGAGTGCCAGTGTTCGGTCCCGCAGATCGAGAAGTACATGGGCAAGATCTCCGGGCCGCTCGTGGACCGGATCGATATCCACCTCGAGGTGCCGGCGGTGCCGTTCCGCGAACTCGCCGCCTCGCGGGCCGGCACGTCGAGCGCGCAGATGCGGGAGGCCGTGCTCGCGGCGCGCGGCCTGCAGGCCGCGCGGTTCGCCGACTCCGCCACGCGCGCCAACGCGCGCATGTCGGGCCGCGAGATCCGCACGCACTGTCGCCTCGAGCCGGCGGCCGGCGAGCTCCTCCGGGCGGCCGTGGCCGACCTCGGTCTCTCGGCCCGGGCCCACGACAAGGTGCTCCGCGTGGCCCGCACGATCGCCGACCTCGACGCCGCCGACGCGATCGGCTGCGCGCACGTGAGTGAGGCGATCAACTACCGCCTCCTCGACCGCGGGCTCTGGACGTGAGCCCCGATCGGCCTCGACCGTCTCGCGTGCGTCTGCGACACTGTCGCCATGTCCTCACAGGAACGGCCCGGCCGCATCGCCGACTCGTGCGCGAGCCCGACGGGCCGCTACCGCACCAGCCTGCTCGCCATCGCCGCGGCCTGCGCGGTCGCGGGCCTGCTGGCCTTCACGATCGACCTGCCCGTGGCCCGGTGGTGCGCGCGACGGCCGTCCCCCCTGCCCGGCGACCTGCTCAAGCTCCTCAACCTCGCGGAGGTGTTTGCCCACGGCGTCGGGGTGGCGGCGCTCGTCGCGACCCTGCTCGTGAGCGATCCGGCGCTCGCGCTGCCGCTCCCCGGACGGCCGGCGGGCGCGCGGGGGAATTTTCTCCGGCTCGCGGGAGCGGCGGCGGTCGGCGGGCTGCTCGCCGACCTCGTGAAGGCATGCGTCGAGCGGGTGCGCCCCAACTCCGCCGACCTCGCGCACCTCGAGTCGGCGTTCGGCACCTTCGGCAGCGACGCATTGTCGGCCCCGCTCACCCACGCGGCACAGATCATGAGCTTTCCGTCAGGCCACGCCGCGGCGGCCGCCGGACTCGCGGCCGCCCTCGGCTGGAAGTATCCGCACGGCCGCCCCGCCTTCGCGACGCTGGCCGTCCTCTCGGCGGCGCAACGGGTGGCGACGTCGGCGCACTATCCGAGCGACGTCTGCTTCGGCGCCGCGGTCGGGCTGGTCGCGGCCGCAGTCCTCGTGGGCGGCGGCCAGCCGTGGACGCGGTCCGTGGCGAGGGCGGACGGGACGTGATACGATGGTGTCTTCGGTAGGGGATTCCCGCCCGAGCACGAGGTCGCCCATGCCCGCCACCAAGAAGTCCCGCAAGGCCACCGCCAAGGAGTCCACCTCCGCAGCGGACGGCCGTCGCATCCTCCTCGTGGACGACGACCCGGAAATCGTCGAGTCGATGAAGGCGGTCCTCGAGTCGCGGGGCCACACGATCCTCGTGGCACGGGACGGCAACCAGGGCCTGTCGCTGGTCGAGAAAGAGGCCCCGGACCTCGTCGTGCTCGACATGATGATGCCGAAGCGGAGCGGGTTCCTCGTGCTGGAGAAGCTGCGACGCAGCCATCCCACCCCGGTCCGCGTGATCATGATCACGGCCAACGAGGGGAGTCGCCACAAGGCATACGCCGAGATGCTCGGCGTCGATGACTACATCCGCAAGCCGTTCGCCATGGACCGGCTTCTGGAGAGCGTGGACCGGCTGCTCGGCTGACCGTCCGCCGCGACGAGCGGGAGGGCCGGCAATCTGGGCTGGCTGCGCGGCGAGGATTCGGCGTTGACCCTTCCGTGGGGCCTTCCTAGATTGCGACGGTTCATTCCGTCCGCATCCTCCCCGGGGTCCCAGCGTGTCCCATCCGCAGCCGCCCGCCGCCGCGCGTGACGACGCCAAGGAGCGGGTGCGCGACGCCATCGACATCTCGGAGGTGGTGGGCTCCTACATCGCCCTCCGTCGCCAGGGCAAGGCCATGGTGGGCCTCTGTCCCTGGCACGACGACTCGCGGCCGAGCCTGCAGGTCAACCCCGAGCGGCAGACGTTCCGCTGCTGGGTCTGCGACGTGGGCGGCGACGTCGTCAACTTCGTGATGCGGATGGAGCGAATCGAGTTCCGCGAGGCCCTCGAGCAACTCGCCGACCGCGCCGGGATCACCCTGGCCCGCGGACGCGGGGGCCTGCCCGCCGACGCGAAGGCCGGCCTGCGGGCGGCGCTCGAGTGGGCGGCGTCGCGGTTCCGGGAGTGCCTGAAGTCGGCGCCGGAGGCCGCCGCCGCGCGGGCCTACGTCACCGACCGCGGCCTCGATCCGGCCACGATCGACCGGTTCGAGCTCGGATTCGCGCCGGCGTCTTGGGACTGGCTCCAGCGGCAGGCGGCGACGGCGGGTATCGCCGCGGCCGACCTCGTCCGGGCCGGCCTCGCCGTGGAGCGGGCCGACGGCTCGGGCCACTACGACCGGTTCCGCGGCCGCGTCATGTTCCCGATCCGCGACCCGCAGGGCAGGTGCGTCGCCTTTGGCGGCCGCGTGCTGCCCGGCGCCGACGACGCCGCGAAGTACATCAACTCGCCGGAGACCGCGCTGTTCTCCAAGAGCACCATGCTCTACGGCCTCGACACGGCCCGCGACGCGATCTCGAAGTCGCGGCGCGCGATCGTGGTGGAGGGCTACACCGACTGCCTCGCCGCCCGGCAGGCGGGCATCCACGACGTCGTCGCCGTGCTCGGCACGGCGCTCACGGCCAAGCATGCCGCGCTGCTGCGTCGGTACGCCGACACCATCGTCCTCGTGCTCGACGGGGACGACGCCGGCCGGCGCCGCGCCGACGAGGTCCTCGACGTGCTCCTCGCCGAGCCGGTGGACGTGCGGATCGCGCGCCTGCCGTCGGGAGTCGATCCCTGCGAGTTCGTCCTGGAACGCGGCCGGGCCGCGTTCGACGCGCTCGTGGCCGGGGCCGGCGACCCGCTCGAGTACCGCATGGACGAGGCGCTGGGCCGGCTCGCGCCGAACGCGGGCCCGGAGGCCGCGCTCGACGCGGTCGAGAGCGTGCTCAAGGCGCTGGCGGCCGCGGCCACGGCCGGTCCGGGCGACTCGCAGCGGAAGCTCCGCGAGGACCGGGTGCTCGGCCGCCTGTCCCGCCGCTTCGGCCTGTCGCGCGAGGCGCTTCGCGGGCGGCTGCTCGACCTGCGGCGGGCGGGCTCGGGCCCCGTCCGCGAGGAGGCGGATCCCGCGCTCGAAGAGCGGCCGAGGCTGCCTGCTTGGGACCGCGAGGTGATCGAGGTGCTCGTCGGCGTGCCCGGCGGCGCGGGCGTCGTCGTGCGGCGGGTCGGCAGCGGCGGCGTGGAGAGCCACGCGGGCCGGGCCGTCATGGCCGCCGCCGAGCGGCTGCACGGAGCCGGTCGCGAGGTCGGCCTCTCCGAGCTGCTGCTCGAGGTCGCCGATCCCGGGCTGCAGAGCCTGCTCGTCGGCATGGCCGAGTCCGGCGCCGACCGTGCCGGCGCCGACCCGCGGGAGCGGATGATGCACTTCGAGGAGGCGCTCAAGCGCCGGGCAGCCGCGCGACGGGCGCGCGAGAGCGCCCTGGCGCTGCAGGGCGACGGGCTCGACACGGAGACCACGGCCAAGCTTCTGGAGCGGCTCGTCGCGGAGCGGCGGGCGGCTCAGGGCATTGCCGAACCCAAGGATGGGTGAGGCTGCCCGTCTCGTCGTCGCAGTCGGCGCCGCGGCATCCGCGGCACCGGGGGGCGGCCGGCGAGGGACGGTTACGATGGTGAAGGAGAACCGATGATGTCCGACCGCGACCTCGACCCGACGTCCGCCCCCGTGGCCCCCGGCCCCGGCCACCACGACGCCGACCTGGCGGCCCTCATCGCCGTCGGTCGCGAGCAGGGATACCTGACGTTCGACCAGGTCAACGGCTACCTCCCGGACGAGGCGGTCGATCCGGAGAAGATCGACGCCCTCCTGGTGGCGATCGAGGAACGCGGCATCGAGATCATGGACACGCCGCCGGAGCCTGGCTCCGACGCCGCGCCGGCCGCCCGCCGCGACGAGGCGATCACCACGCCGCCCAGCAACGCCGGGAACGATCCGATCCGGATGTACCTCGCCCAGATGGCGGAAATTCCGCTGCTCACGCGGCGCGAGGAGATCTCGCTCGCCAAGCGGATCGAGGTCACGCGAAAGCGGTTCCGCCGCGCGATCCTCGGCTGCGCGTATTCCCTCCACTCCACCGTCGACACGCTCCGCCGCGTCCACGAGGGGGGCCTGCCCTTCGACCGCACGATCAAGGTGTCGCTCACGGAGCGGCTCACGAAGGAGCAGATCCTGGCCCGCATGCCGCACAACCTGCGGACGCTCGACAACCTCATGGAGCGGAGCCGCGCCGACTTCCGCCTCCTGATCAGCACCCGCACCTCCCCGGACGACGCCCGGGCGGCCCGCGAGCGGTTCCGCCGCTCCCGCGCGAAGTCGCTCCTGCTCGTCGAGGAATTGAGTCTGCGGACCCGCCGCGTGCAGCCGCTCGTGAAGCTCCTCCGCGGCATGTCGGCCCGCATGGACGCCATCCAGCGCGACCTGCGGCTCGTGAAGTCGGGCCAGCTCTCCCGCGACGACCGGGCCGACATGCGGAAGGAGCTCCGCGACCTCATGCTCACGACGCTCGAGAGCCCGCGGTCGCTGCGAACCCGGGTCGAGTCGCTCGAGCGGCTCAAGGTGGAGTACGAGGCGGCGAAGCGGGCCCTCTCGGCCGCGAACCTGCGGCTCGTCGTGTCGATCGCGAAGAAGTACCGCAACCGCGGCCTCGCCTTCCTCGACCTCATCCAGGAGGGCAACACGGGGCTCATGCGGGCGGTGGACAAGTACGAGTACCGCCGCGGCTTCAAGTTCTCTACGTATGCCACGTGGTGGATCCGCCAGGCGATCACGCGGGCCATCGCGGACCAGGCCCGCACGATCCGCATCCCGGTCCACATGATCGACGTGCTCTCGAAGCTGCGCACCACCGCGAAGCGGCTGCTCCACGAGTTCGGCCGCGAGCCGTCGGCCGACGAGATCGCGCAGGCGGCCGGCGTGCCGCTCGAGGAGGCCCGCCGCGTGCTCGACATGGGCCGGCAGCCGATGAGCCTCGACCGGCCGATCGGCGAGAGCGAGGACGCGAGCTTCAGCGAGTTCGTGGAGGACGTGGGCGTGGCGAGCCCCACGCAATCGACCACCCAGGGCCTCCTGCGGGACCGGATCGACTCGCTCCTCAAGACGCTGACGTACCGCGAGCGGGAGATCATCCGGCTCCGCTAC
>JBJTPA010000121.1:0-7284 GCA_046074885.1 Planctomycetaceae bacterium | reverse complement strand
CCAAGGAGCGGTGGCCCATCCACCGCGATCCGCCGGTCAAGGAGCTCACCACGAAGACGGAGCTCTTCGAAACGGGCATCAAGGTGATCGACCTGCTCACGCCCTTCGTCCGCGGCGGCAAGGCCGGCCTGTTCGGCGGTGCCGGCCTCGGCAAGACGGTCATCCTCACCGAGCTCATCGCCCGCATCGCGAGCGCCCACGGCGGCTACTCGGTGTTCGCCGGCGTCGGTGAGCGGACGAGAGAGGGCACCGACCTGTGGCTCGAGATGCAGGAGGCCAAGATCGGCGACACCGGCCGCAGCGTCATCGAGCAGACCTGCATGGTGTTCGGCCAGATGAACGAGCCGCCGGGTGCCCGCCTCCGCGTGGCCCTCTCGGCCCTCACCATGGCCGAGTTCTTCCGCGACACGACCGGGGCCGACACGCTGCTCTTCGTGGACAACATCTTCCGCTTCTCGCAGGCGGGCAGCGAGGTGAGCGCCCTCCTCGGCCGCATGCCGAGCGCCGTGGGCTACCAGCCGACGCTGGCCACGGAGATGGGCGCACTCCAGGAGCGGATCCCGAGCACGTCCAAGGGGGCCATCACGAGCGTGCAGGCCGTGTACGTGCCGGCCGACGACCCGACCGACCCGGCGCCGGCGACTGCGTTCGGCAACCTCGACGCGTTCCTGTATCTCGAGCGGTCGATCTCGGAGAAGGGCATCTACCCAGCCGTCGATCCGCTCGCCTCGTCGAGCCGCATCCTCGATCCGCAGTACGTCGGCGAGCGGCACTACCGGGTCGCCCGCCGCGTGCAGCGGACGCTCCAGCGCTACCGTGAGCTTCAGGACATCATCGCGATCCTCGGCGTGGACGAACTCTCCGAGGAGGACAAGATGGTGGTCCACCGGGCGCGCCGCATGGAGCGGTTCCTGTCGCAGCCGTTCCTCGTGGCCGAGGTGTTCACCGGCAAGCCAGGCGAGATCACGAGCCTCGAGGCCACGATCCGCTCGTTCGAGGAGATCGCCGACGGCAAGTGGGACCACCTGCCCGAGCAGGCCTTCATGTACGTCGGGCCGATCGAGCAGGCCGAGGAGCAGGCCAAGAAGATGGCCGCCAAGTCCTGAGCCCCCCGAACCGACGACGAGGAAACACCACGCGATGGCCGACCCGAAGACCTCCGGCGCGATCCGCTGCGTGATCGTGACACCCGAGACCACGGGCCTCGACACGCAGTGTCGGTCGGTGAGCCTGCCGCTCTTCGACGGCAGCCGCGGCGTGGCCCGGGGCCACGCGCCCTTCATCGGCCGCCTCGGCGCGGGCGAGGTCCGCGTCACGGGCGAGCAGGGAGGCGCGGCCGACGCCGTCCGCGGCGTGTTCGTGGAGGGTGGCTTCGTCGAGGTGAGCCATGACACCGTCACCGTGATCACCCAGCGGGCGATCCCCGCCGAGACGATCGACGCCGCGGCGGCCCGCTCCGACCTCGAGCGGGTCACGACGGCGAAGGCCGCCGGCGACGAGGCGCTCGCGGCCCGCCAGAAGGCCGCCGACGCGGCCCGGGCGCTCCTCCGCACCGCCGGGCGGGCACGCTGACGCGGAGCCCTGCCATGCGGCAGGCGGCGATCATCGCGGGCCGGTTCCTCGTGGCCGTCTACGCCGCCGTCTGCACGCTGTTCTTCCTCATCCAGCGGTCGATCATCTTCCGCCCCGTGCCCGCCTCGGGCGATGCGCCGGCGACGACGTTCGAGGTGCCCGGGGCCGTGCTCCGGATCGCAGCGCGGCCGCACGACGGCCCGCGGGCGATCCTCTACTTCGGCGGCAACGCGGAGGACGTGTCGTGGGCGGTGGCGGACCTCGCGGCCGCTTTCCCGGATCGGGCGGTCTACGCGATGCACTACCGGGGCTACGGCGGGAGCACGGGCCGGCCGACCGAACGAGCCCTCCACGCCGACGCGGCGGCGGTGTTCGCCGACGTGCACGCCCGGCACGCCGAGGTGGACGTGATCGGCCGCAGCCTCGGCTCGGCCGTGGCGACGCGACTGGCGGCCACGAGGCCGGTGTGTCGGCTCGTGCTCGTGACCCCGTTCGACAGCGTCCTGGCGCTCGCCCGCCGGATGGTGCCATTCCTGCCGATGCGGCTGCTCCTGGTCGACCGCTTCGAGACGGTCCGCGACGCACCGCAGGTGACGATCCCGACGCTCGTGATCACGGCCGGCGCCGACGAGATCGTGCCGAACGGCCACACGTCGCGGCTCGTGGCCGCCTTCCGCCCGGGCATCGTGACGGAGCGAGACTTCCCCGGCACCGGCCACAACGGCGTCTCGGCCTCCCCCTCCTACCTCGAAGCGATCGCGGATTTTCTACGCTGAGCGCGCACGAGGTGTGTGCGAGGGGCTGCCCATGCCTTCCTCGCCTCTCCCTCTGGGAGAGGCCGGCCGCAGGCCGGGTGAGGGTGCAGAAGCGTTGCGGCCGGCCGCCAAAGCACCCTCACCCCAGCCCTCTCCCACAGGGAGAGGGAGTGATGACAATCCTACCGACCAGGATTGCCGGAGGGCCCACAGCGAACGTCCGGCGATGGGGCATGGGCAGCCCCGAGCCGCGTCAGATCTGCCAATCAGCTTCCGGCTCGGGCGCCGCACCGCGAACGCGGAGCTTCGGCTTTTCCAACACCACGGTCGTGTGCGGGTCGATCGACCGCGTGAGCCAGACGTTCGACCCGATCACCGAGTCGTGCCCGATCCGGGTCGCGCCGCCGAGCACGGTGGCGTTGGCGTAGATCACCACGCGGTCCTCGATCGTCGGATGCCGCTTCGTGCCGCGGACGAGGTTGCCGTCGCCGTCGGTCTGGAAGGAGAGCGCGCCGAGCGTGACGCCCTGGTAGAGCTTCACGTGGCCGCCGATCTCGCACGTCTCGCCGATGACCACGCCGGTGCCGTGGTCGATGAAGAAGTGGTCACCGATCGTGGCGCCCGGATGGATGTCGATGCCCGTCCGCGCGTGCGACCACTCCGCCATCATCCGCGGGATGAGCGGCACCTCGAGCCGGTGGAGCAGGTGGGCGAGCCGGTGGATCGTCACCGCCTCGAGGCCGGGGTAGCAGAAGATGATCTCGTCGAGCGTCCGCACGGCCGGGTCGCCGTCATACGCCGCCTGCACGTCGGTGGCCAGCATGCGGCGGACGTCCGGGATCCGCTCCAGGAACTCGACCGCCTTGGCCTGGCCGAGGGCCTCGAAGTCGGCATCCTCGGTGCAGTGCCTCGCGGCGTCGGTGACCTGCGGCGGCTCCACGCCCTGCTCGGCGGCCGCCCGCTGCGCAGCGACGCTGTGCCGCAGGGCCCGACCGATCTGCGTGGTGAGCTTGTCGTGGAGGCCGTCCACGAGGTCGCCCACGTGGTAGGTGACGTTGCCGAGGTGCAGGTTCTCGCGCCGCCGGTAGCCCGGGTAGAGGATCTCCTTGAGGTCCTCGCAGGCCGAGACGATCGTCTCGTAGCTGGGGAGCGGGCAGTGGCCGAGGTAGTGGATCGTGGGGACCTCCTGGTAGGTCTCCACGATCCGCCGCGTGAGCTCGGGCAGTTGTTCCTTGATGCGGACGTCGGTGGCCATGGTGTCGATGGTACGGGCGCGCCGGAACCCCGGCAAACAAGCGGTCGGCGGCCGTGGGGAACAAAATTGAGGGTTCTTCGGGTTTTCCCGGGCGTCGTTGCGGCGGTGTGTTGATCCCGGAAAGCCGGGCGAACTCTGCCGCGTCGCCGGGGAAGTGTGATCGGGGAAACCACCGTCGGGGGTGCCGAGGAGTCGGTGCGCCCAACCCGGCTTCGGGGACGCCCATGCCCTCTCGCTGGACGTTCGCCTCAGCGCTCCAGGCTTCGGCTCTCTGCATGTCCGCTTCGCTTCGGCCTCCAGCCTGCGCTCGCTCCCATAGCTCGCTCGAGGGCACGGGCATCCCCTCGCCTAGCCCGCAACGGTGGACGAAGGCTCGGGGCTGCCCATCCCCTCGAGACGGCGTAGGTGACCGAGCGCAGCCCGGAGGGCGGGAGCGAAGGCACCTCCGAGTGAGCGGAGGGCAGGGATGCCCGCAGCGAACGTCCGGCGAGAGGGTGTGGGCAGTCCCGAGCCGGATTGGGCGAACAGGCGACAGAGCCGCACCGAGAGTCGCCGCCCCGAACACCCTAGGCGGTGTCGCCTGACGCCGCGAGGGCTTCCGCGAGCGTGACTTTGCCGTCGTAGAGCGCGCGGCCCACGATGCAGCCGGCGGCGCCCGTCTCGGCGATGCGACGGATGTCGGCGGCGCAGGAGACGCCGCCGGAGGCGACGACGGGGAGGTTCGTGGCGGCGATCATCTCGGCGAGGGCCCGGAGGTTGGGGCCGGAGAGCATGCCGTCGCGGGCGATGTCGGTGTAGACGATCGCCGCGAGCGGGAGATCGGCGTGCCGTTGGGCGACGTCCACGGCCCTGAGCGTGCTCGTCTCCAGCCAGCCGCGGGTGGCGACGAGGCCGTCGCGGGCGTCGAGGCCGAGCACGATCCGCCCGGGAAACTCGCGGGCCAGTGCGTCAAGCAGGTCGGGCCGCTCGATCGCGAGGCTGCCGATCACGACGCGGGCCACGCCCGCGTCGTGGTATGCCGCCGCGGTCTCGCGCGACCGCACGCCGCCGCCGAGTTGCACCGGCACGCCCGCGGCGGCCACCATGCGGCCCACGAGGACGGCCTGCGTGGCGACGCCGTCCTTGGCTCCGTCGAGGTCCACTACGTGGAGCCGGCGGGCGCCCGCGGCGACGAAGTCGCGGACGTTCGCGACCGGGTCTGTGCCAAACACGGTCTCGCGGGCGTAGTCACCCTGCGCGAGGCGGACGCAGTTGCCGCCCCGCAGGTCGATCGCCGGCCAGAGTTCCATGCGGGGCTCCGTGGGCTGGGGGTTCAGGCCGCGAGGAATGCGGCGAGGAGCCTGAGGCCGACGGCCTGGCTCTTCTCGGGGTGGAACTGGGTGGCGAACAGGCGGCCCCGCGACACCGCGGCGCAGAACGGCCCGCCGTAGTCGCTCACCGCCGCCACGATCGACTCGTCTCGCGGCCGGGCGTGGTACGAGTGGACGAAGTAGAACCACTCGCCGTCGGGCACCGCGTTGCCGGGGCAGCCGGCGCCCCGCCACGAGACCGTGTTCCAACCCATGTGCGGCACCTTGAGGCCCGCGGGCAGGGCGAAGCGGGCGACGTCGCCGGCCAGCAGGCCGAGCCCCACGTGCCGGCCGCCCTCGAGGCCGGTCTCGAAGAGGAGTTGCAGTCCCATGCAGATCCCGAAGAACGGGCGGTCGGCGCGGACGTGGGCGACGATCGGCTCGACGAGGCCCCGCGCGGCGAGCTCCCGCATCGCGTCGCCGAAGGCGCCGACGCCCGGCAGCACGAGCCGGTCGGCCTCGGCCACGGCGTTCGGGTCGGAGGTGATCGACGCCGCCGAGCCGAGCCGCTCGAACGCCTTCTGCACGCTCCGCAGGTTGCCGCTGCCGTAATCGACGATCGTGACCATGGCGGGATTGTAGCGTCGCCCGCGGCGATCATCACTCGATCGTGATCGCGTCGAGCACGTCGAGCCGCAGGGCGCGACGGGCGGGCAGCCACGCCGCGAGCACGGAGACCGCGAGGGTCGCCGCCAGCGTGCCCGCCACGATGTCAGGCCGGAACGTGAAGCGGATCGGGTGCCCGAGGAGCGGCTGGCTCGCGGCCTGGATGAACGCCGACGTCGTCAGGCCGCCGACGAGGCCGATCATCCCGCCGGCCGCGCCGATCGCCGCGCTCTGCAGGACGATCATGCGGCTGACCTGGCCGCCGGTCATGCCCACGGCCCGCAGCAGGCCCAGCGACCGCGTCTGCTCGACGACGTTCATCGTCACCGTGTTCGCGACGCCCAAGCTGCCCACGCCGAAGCCCAGCACGAGGATCGCCCACAGGGAGCCGACGACGCCGTCCACCATGCCGTCCACCCGCCGCCGCTCGTCGGCGAAGGACCGCAGCAGGAAGCCGCGGTCGCGGGCGGCTTCCGCGAGCGGCGATCGCAGGTCCTCCATCCGTCCCGCCGCGGCCCGCACGAGCAGCACGTTGTCCGCGCCGAGTCCGAGCAGTCGCGCCGCCGCGTCGGAACGCAGCACCAGCGAGCCGCCCCCGGACGTGTAGTCGATGACGAGGGCGGCCACCCGGATCCTCGTGGAGCGGCCCAGCACGTCCACCACGACCTCGTCGCCGGGCCGGATGCCGGTTCGCCGCGCGAGCAGCGTGCCGGCCACGGCCTCGCCGCGGGCGAGCGCCGCCCGCACCTCGGACTCCGGCACCATCACCGCGGCGAACGGCAGCGGCTCGTCGTCGGGCACGTCGCGGGCCACGACCACGCAGGCCGAACCGGCCACTCGGCCGCCCGCGATGCCGAGCCCCTCGACCCGCTCCACGCCGGGCACCGCGCGGATCGCCGCCGCCGCGCCGGAGTCGACGGGGCCGGACGGGGCCCGGGGGCCCGCCCGCGTCAGGATCCAGTCGGCCCGCAGGGCGCGGCCGAACCAGCCGCGGATGTCGTCCACGTTGTCGCGGATCGCGTGTCCGAGGCCGATCCCGTTGGTGACGGCCACGACGAGCACGCCGGAGGTGAGCGCCGTGCGCACCGATCGCCGCGTGATCTGCCCGATTGCCAGCGCGGCCTCAGTCCGCCAGCGGCGCGGCACCAGCGCACCGAGCCCGGCGGCGACGGGCCCCAGAGCGGCCGCCGTCACCGTGACGAACGCCACCAGCATGAGCACGCTCGCCGCGACGGCGGCCCGCGGCGGCAGCCATCCCGTGATGACGGCCCCGAGCACGCCGGCGGCCGACGCCACGAGCACGGCCGCGGCGACGAGCGACCGGACGGCGGCGCCGGGCGCCGGCGGCCGGCTCGCACCGGCCAGCCCCTCGAGCAGGTCCACCGTCGCGGCGTCGCGGGCCGGCCACCAGGCCGCGGCAACCGCGCCGCAGACGCCGGCGGCGACCGCCGCCGCGACGAGCCCCGGGGTCGCGGCGACGGCCGCGGACGGCACGTCGAGCGCCCGGGAGATGCCGGAGGCGATCGGGCGCGCCGCGACGATCCCGCCCGCGGCCCCCAGCGCCGCGCCGACGCCGCCCAGCACGGCCGCCTCGCGGACGACGAGCCGCCGGATCGTGGCGCCGGTCGCGCCCACGAGCCGCAGCAGGGCCAGGCCCCGGCGCCGCTCCGTCACGTTCATGAGCATCACGTTGCCGACGATGAACCACGCCATCGCCGCGGTCAGTACGGTCACGAAGTCGAGCCCG
>JBJTPA010000120.1:0-3635 GCA_046074885.1 Planctomycetaceae bacterium | reverse complement strand
GCAAAAACAGAAATCATGTACAACAATAATGCCAAGTGTAAGTACATGTGCACTTAGAATTGTAAGTAGAAGTAGCACGGTCACTTGCATTGCCAATGGCACATGTAATAAAGACAAGTACAACTACCATACAACATTTGCGTATGTGTTGGCGTATAGTTAGAAGTAGCAATGGCGACGAGCCGATCCCCGCGCTCGTGCCGGTGAACCACCGGCGGCCGATGCTCTCCATCGACAACACCTACTCGGCCGCCGACCTCGCGGCCTGGGGACGGCGGGTCGAGAAGCTCGTCCGCGAGGGGGAGGGGCACGCCGACGAGCCGATCGAGTGGGTGCTCGAGCTCAAGATCGACGGGGTCGCGGTGTCGCTCGCCTACGAGGCGGGGCGGCTCGCGCTCGCCGCCACCCGCGGCAACGGCGTGACGGGCGACGACATCACCCACAATGCCCGCACGATCCCCGGCGTGCCGCTCGTGCTCGACCTCGCCGACCCCCCGGCATCGATCGAGGTCCGGGGCGAGGTCTACATGACGAATTCCGACCTCGTCGCGCTCAACGAGGAGCAGGCGACGCGCGGCCTCGCGCCGTTTGCCAACACGCGGAACGTGGTCGCCGGCAGCATCCGCCTCCTCGACCCGCGGGAGTGCGCGGGCCGGCCGCTGCGGTTCTTCTGCCACGGCGTGGGCGACTCGACGGGCCTCGGGGCCGGGTCGCAGACGGAACTCCTGGCCTGGGCGACGGCGGCGGGGCTCCCCGTCGCCCCCGGCACGCAGGTCTTCTCGTCGCTCGACGCCCTCGTCGAGCGCGGCACGGAGCTCATCGAGGAGCTCCACGGGCTCGACTTCGAGGTGGACGGCTTCGTCGTCAAGGTGAACCGCTTCGACCAGCAGCGCCGGCTCGGCACGACGGCCAAGAGCCCGCGCTGGGCGATCGCCTGGAAGTTCGAGAAGTTCGAGGCCACGACGACGCTCGCGGGCATCCGCGTGCAGGTGGGCCGCGGCGGCACGATCACGCCGGTCGCCGACCTCGAGCCGGTGGAACTCGCCGGCACGACGGTGAGCCGGGCGAGCCTCCACAACGCCGACGAGGTGGCCCGCAAGGACATCCGCGTGGGCGACGTGCTCGTCGTGGAGAAGGCGGGCAAGGTGATCCCGCACGTCGTCCGCGTGGAGAAGCACCTGCGGAAGCACCGGCACGGGCCCTGGCAGCCGCCGACGGAATGCCCTGAATGCAGCACGCCGCTGGAACGCGATCCCAATGGCGTGTACCTCCGCTGCCCCAACGTCGACTGCCCGGCGCGGTGCCGCGAGCGGATCAAGTTCTATTGCTCTCGTGGTGCAATGGCGATCGAGGGGCTCGGCGACAAGCTCGTCGAGCAGCTCGTGGCGACCGGGCTCGTGAAGGACTACGCCGACCTCTACGCGCTCGCCGTCGACCGGCTCGAGGGGCTCGAGCGGATGGGGAAGAAGTCGGCCGCGGCGCTCGTCGCCCAGATCGCGTCCAGCCGCGACCGCGGGCTCGTCCGCGTGCTCAACGCACTGGGCATCCGCCACGTGGGCCCGCGGGTTGCGACGCTGCTCTGCGAGCGGTTCCCGACGATCGAGAAGCTCCAGGCGGCCTCGGAGGAGGCGCTCGCCGAGGTGCCGGAGATCGGGCCGGTGATCGCGAAGAGCGTGCACGAGTGGCTGGCGGGCGCGTACGGCCGGCGGACGATCGCGGGCCTCGCGGCCGCGGGCGTGCGGCTCGACGTGCCGGCCGAGGACCGCGTCCACGAGGGGCCGCTCACGGCCAAGACGCTGGTCGTCACGGGGACGCTGGAGGGGTTCTCACGGCAGGAGGCCGAGGAGGCGATCCGCAGGGCCGGCGGCCGCGCGGCCTCGAGCGTGTCGAAGAAGACCGACTACGTGGTGGCCGGCGCCGAGGCCGGCAGCAAGCTCGACACGGCGAGGAAGCTCGGCGTGCCGGTGCTCGACGAGGCCGAATTCACGCGGCTGCTCGGCGGCGGGTGAACCGGGCGATCCACCGCGGCCGCCACGCGGCACACCGCCTGCCGCCGCCGCAGCGTTGACATCCGTCCCCACGGCCGATAGTTTCAACGTGTGCGTTCCCCGCGACGCGCCGGCGGCCCTGCACGCCACACCACGGGGGATTAGCTCAATTGGGAGAGCGTCTGGCTGGCAGCCAGAAGGTCAGGGGTTCGAATCCCCTATCCTCCACTTCCTCGATGGCGCGTCGCGGCGACGGCTGGGTGCTCTGGAGCGACGGCCGCCTCGTTCCCGAAGATGGGTTCGGGCTTCCCGTCGGTGACGCCGGGTTCGTCCTCGGGGCCACCGTGACGGAGCAACTGCGGACGTTCCGCGGGCGGCTCTTTCTGCCCGACGAGCACCTGCGGCGGCTCGCGGGATCGCTCGCCATCGTCGGCATCGACCCCGGTTTTTCGCCGGCCGAGATCGAGGCGGCCGCGGCCGAGGTGGCCGCGCGGAACCAGGCGTCGCTCGCCGCCAGCCGGCCCGCCGCGGCCCTGCCGCCCGACCAGGGCGTGGTGATCTTCGTCACGCCGGGAGACCTGCCGGCCCAGCACGGCGGCCGGGGCGGTCCGCCGCGGGTGGTCGTCCACTCGTTTCCGCTCGCCTTCGCGTCGTGGGCCGCGGCCTATGACGGCGGCGTCGCCCTGCGGACGGTCTCCGTGCGGCAGGTGCCCGAGGCCTGCTGGCCGATCCGCGCGAAGGTCCGCAGCCGGCTCCACTACGTGCTCGCCGACCGCGAGGCGCAGGCCGTCGAGCCCGGCGCCCGCGCCGTCCTCGCGCACGACGACGGACGGATCAGCGAGACCTCGACCGCGAACGTCGCGGTCGTCAGGGGGGGTGCGGTCACGTCGCCGCCGCCGGCCGACGCGCTCGCCGGCGTGAGCCTCGGCCACGCGCGGCGGCTCGCGGGCCGGCTCGGCATCGGCTGGCGCGAGGCGTCGCTGACCGCGGCCGATCTCGCCGCGGCCGACGAGATCCTGCTCACGAGCACGCCGAACTGCATGCTGCCGGCGACGCGGCTCGACGGCCGGCCGGTGGGCACCGGCGCCCCGGGGCCCGCGTACCGCGCGATCCTCGGCGCGTGGGGCGCCGACGTGGGCCTCGATGTCGCGGCGCAGGCCCGCGAGTGGGCGGGCCGCGTCGGTGACGCAGCGGGGTAGGCTTCGTGCATTCCATGCGTCGCACGCTCCTCATCCTCCTGCTGCTGGCCGCCGGCGCCGTCGCGGTGCCGCTCGTGCCGTTCCTGCTCGTCGGCGCCCGGCTGGATCACGCCGTCGCCGCGTGGCTCGACCCGCCGCCGCCGCCGGCCATGCTCGCGGCGCTCGAGGTCGGCGTGCTCGCGGCCGACATCCTCCTGCCGGTGCCCTCGAGCGTGGTCGCGACGCTGGGCGGCTCCGTGCTCGGCGTCGCCGGGGGCACCGCATGCGCGTGGCTGGGCATGACGCTCGGCTCGCTGGCGGGCTGGGCGGTGGGACGCCTGGCGGGCGGCCGCGCGCTTGACCGAATCGACGCGGCCGACCGCGCGGCGCTCGATCGGCAGGAGCGGCGGCTCGGGCCGGCGTTCATCGTGATCACGCGGCCGCTGCCGCTCGTGGCCGAGGCCGCGGC
>JBJTPA010000119.1:0-6471 GCA_046074885.1 Planctomycetaceae bacterium | reverse complement strand
GGCTTCGAGCTCGCCCTCGCCAAGGGCGACGTGGCCACCGCCCGCACCATCGCCACGCGGGCCAGGGAGCTGTTCCCGACCGACGAGCGCGTCTACCGCGGCCTGGCCTCGCTCGCGCTGCAGGAGCAGGATCTCGCGACGGCCGAGACCGTCCTGCGGGACGGCACGGCGCTCCTGCCGGGCAAGGCCTCGCTGATGATGATGCTCGCCGACACGCTCCTGCAGCTCGGCAAGTTCGACGACGCCGACGGCATCCTGACGCAGGTCCAGGAGTTTTACGGCACGGCGAACCCGGCCGTCGGGCTGATGCAGAGCCGGGTGTTCATCGCGCGCCGCCGCTGGACGGACGCCCGCCGCCGGCTGGAGGAGATCCGTCCGCTCGCCGTGGGAATCCCGGAGCTGACCCGCCAGATCGACCTCTGCCTCGGGCAGTGCTACGAGAACCTCGAGGAGTTCGACGAGCAGCTCGACGTCAGCCGGCGGATCCTGGTGGACGACCCCACCTCGCTGGTGGCCCGCGTCGCCCAGGCGTCGGCGATGGCCGCGGCCGGCCGGCCCGACGACGCGCTCGCCGAGTTCGAGACGGTGGCCGCCGCGATCCCCGCCGAG
Organism: Planctomycetaceae bacterium; assembly: GCA_046074885.1. Classification (GTDB taxonomy): domain Bacteria; phylum Planctomycetota; class Planctomycetia; order Pirellulales; family UBA1268; genus QWPN01. The sequence goes on along the minus strand of JBJTPA010000119.1, from coordinate 5,862 downwards.
CGGCTGCCGACCGTGCCGCAGGTCTGGTACCCGCTCCTGCAGCTGCGGGTGCTCGAGCAGGTGAAGCGGCCGGTCGCCAATCGCGATTGGAGCCGCGTGGACGACCTGCTGGCCGGGCTGGAGGCGTCGGCGGGCATCTCTGCGTCGCAGATCGCGCTGCTGAGGGCCGACGTGCTCGCGCGGAAGGGGGAGATCGACGCCGCCGCCGATCTGCTCGAGCGCGCCGTGCGGGAGTTCGAGGCCGAGCCGCAGGTCTGGTCGGCGCTGGCGATGCTCGTGCTGCGGGAGCGGGGGCCGGAGGCGGCCCGCGACCTGCTCGCCCGCGTGCCGCCGCAGCTCGCCGCCCATCCGGCCCTTCTCTCCGTCCGCATGCAGCTGGCCGTCCGCGCCCCGACGGCCGACTCGGCCCGGGAGCTGGCCGACCTCGAGGCCCGGACCGCGGACCTCGGCCCCGAGGATGCCGCGCGGATCCTGTCCTCGCTGGCCGGCGTGCGCATGCAGACCGGCGACGCCGCCGAGGCCGAACGGCTCTGGCGGGCGGCGACGGAACGCCAGCCCGACGACCTCCGCTCGCGGACCGTGCTGCTCGAACTGGCGATGAAGACCGGCGACCTCGACAAGGCGAAGGCCGCCGTCACCGAGATCGAGGCCGTCGCCGGCAGGGACAACGCCCGCTCCCGCGTGGCCCGGGCCGGCGTGCGGATCCTCGAGGTCCGCCAGGCCCAGGAGCGGAGGGAGCTCGAGTCGGGCAAGGTCGAGTTGACCGCCGCCGAGCAGCGGCTGCTCGACGAGGCCCGCAACCTCCTCATCGAGGCCGAGAACGACCGGCCCGGCTGGCACCTCATCCACACGTACGCCGCCGAGATCGACGGCCTGCGGGGGGACATGCCCGCGGCGATCGAGCGGTTGCAGCGGGCCGTCCGGCTCGGGCCGGCGAATCCCGACGTGGTGCGGCAACTCGTCGCGCTGCTCTACGCGTCCAACCGGCTCGACGAGGCGCGGAAGGCGATCGACATGCTCGGCCCCGACGGGCTCGCGGGGTTCGAGCGGCTGTCGGCCGAGATGGAGCTGCGGTCCGGCAACATCGACGACGCGGTGGCCATCGCCGAGCGGACCGTGACGCTGGACTCCACGAACGGCGGCGAGCTGCTCTGGCTCGGCCAGCTCCTCGACCGGTCGGGCAAGCGCGAGCGGGCGGGCGAGCTGTTCACGCGGGCCGTCGAGGTGTCGCCCGACCGGGCCGACGCCTGGGTGTCGCTGTTCTCCCACCAGCTCGCGACGGGCCGCCGCCGGGCGGCCGAGAACACGCTGGACCGCGCCGCCGCGGCGTTGCCGTCCCCCGCGCGAGACCTCGTGCTCGCCCAGGGCGCGGAGATGCTCGGCCGGCTCGACGACGCCGAGCGCGCGTTCCGCGCCGCCGCCGCCGCCGCGCCCCGCGACATCGGCATCTCGACGGCGCGGGCCGAGTTCCTGGTCCGCACCGGACGCACCGACGCGGCCCGCCAGGTGCTGCGCGACATCGTGGCCTCGACGGACGACGGGGCGGCCGCCCGCGCGATGAAGGCCTGGGCCCGGCGGAAGCTCGCCGAACTGACGGCGGAGCGGGGCACCTATCCGAAGCTGCTCGAGGCCGTCGCCCTCATCGACGCCAATGCCGGACCGGACGGCCGCCTCGACGCCGACGACGCGGCCGCGAAGGTCGCGCTGCTTGCCCCCCGTCCCGAGCCGGAGAGCTGGCGGCAGGCGATCGAGGCGATCGAGAAGCTCCGCCGGCAGCAGCCCCTGACGACCGCCCAGCGGCTCATGCTGGCCGGCCTCCTCGACAAGGCCGGCCGCTGGGAGGAGTCGCGGCAGGAGCTGATGGCGGTCGTGTCGGCACCCAAGACGCCCCCGGCGTTCATGGCCATGCTGGCCGACAAGCTCATCTCGCACGGCGAGCTCGCCAACGCCCGTGCCTGGGTGAAGCGGTTGCAGGACACGGCGCCGGACGCGCCCGTGACCCTCGCGCTCGAGGCCCGGCTGGCGATCGCCGAGAAGGATCGGGCGCGGGCCGCCGCGCTGGCCAAGCGGCTGATGCCCGGCGACGAGGTGCCGACCGAGCAAGTCGGACAGCTGGCGGCCCTCGCACAGCTGCTCGAGGAGCTCGAGTTCCCCAAGGCCGCCGACAAGGTGCTCGCGCAGTACGCCGCCCGCTCGACCGACGGGGTCGTGGCCAGGGCCCAGTTCCTCGGCCGCCAGCGGCGGACCGCGGAGGCGCTCGACGCGCTGGAGCAGGCGTGGGACCGCCTGCCGCTCGAGCGGCTGCTCTCGACCGCGATCGAGGCCCTGCGATCGAACCCGCGGGCGGACGGGGCCGCCGAGCGCGTCGAGCAGTGGATCGCCAGGGCCCGGCGGATCGACCCCGACTCGGTCGTCGTGGCGCTCGTGGAGGCCGAGCTGCAGGCCATGCAGGACCGCGGCTCGCAGGTCGAGGCCCGGTACCGCGAGATCCTCGGTCGCAAGGGGCTCGATCCGGTCCAGGTCGCGATCGTCTCGAACAACCTGGCCGTCCACCTCGCGGAGCCCCGCACGGCCGGCGAGGCGCGGAAGCTGATCGACGCGGCCATCGGCACCATCGGCCCCCATCCCGACCTGCTCGACACCCGGGGCATGGTGCGGCTGGCACAGGGTGAGGACAAGGAGGCGATCGCCGACCTCGAGCAGGCGGTGCTGCAGCCGTCGGACGTGAAACTGCTGCACCTCGCCTACGCCCGGCTGCGGTCGGGCGACAAGGCTGCCGCACGCGAGGCCCTGGAACGGAGCCGCCGCAAGGGGCTCTCCGCCACCAGGCTGACCGCCGCCGACCGCGCCAGGCTCACGGAACTCGAATCGACGCTGGGCGTCGCTCCCGAGCAGGCCGGCCCGGACGGCACGGGCGCGGGTCGCGGGTGAGCGGTCAGCGGCCGGGCGGGGCCTGCAGCATGCGGGATCGGGCGAGGGCCTCCTCGGCCTCCGGGATCCTGCCGGCCTGCATGCACGTCACGCTCAGGGCCGTGTAGCTCAGCGGGTCGTTCGGCTCGAGCTCGCACACCCGGCGGGCATGCCGGATCGCCTCGTCGAACCGCTCGAGCCGCCGGCACCATGCCGCCAGGGCGGCGTGGGCGAGGGCGAAGTCGGGGTGGTCCGCGACCACCGACTCCATGGCGGCGACCGCGGCGGCGAGGTCGCCGCCGTCCTTGAGCCGTTGGGCGGCGTCGTAGCGTTCCTCGCGGGTGCCTGCGGCCATGTGGTGTCCTCGTGTGCGGCCGGGGCCTCCACGGGCCCATGCCGCCCCACTCTACACCGTGGACGCGGGCCGTGCCGTCGCGCGGTGGAAGACTGGGAAGGCCCGGCAGGGAAGGCCGCCGCTGGCCAAATTGCCATTGAGTCGGCCAACTCCGCGGCCGATAACCCGTCCGGCGACCCGCCGTCCGCACCGCGTGAGGGCTCCCGTGAGCATCCATCCACTGGCCGTCGTGAGTCCCGACGCCCGCCTCGGCGTCGGCGTCACGGTCGCCGCGTTCGCGACGGTCGAGGCCGGCGTCGAGCTCGGGGACTTCTGCTCCGTCGCGTCCGGCGCGGTCGTGAAGTCCGGGGTGACGGCGGGCTGTCACAACGAGTTCGCCGAGCACTCCGTGATCGGCGGCGCGCCGCAGCACGCCGCCCGGCCCGAGCAGATCGGCGGGGTCGTGATCGGCGATCACAACGTGTTCCGGGAGTACGTCACGATCCACCGCGCCCTCAAGCCCGGGACCGCGACCGTCGTCGGCAGCCACAACTACGTGATGGCCGGGGTGCACTTCGGCCACGACGTGACGGTCGGCAACAACTGCATCTGCGCGAACAACGCCCTGCTCGGCGGCCACGTCATCGTCGAGGATCGGGCGTTCGTGTCGGGCGGTGTGGCGGTCCACCAGTTCGTCCGCATCGGCCGCCTCGCCATGGTCGGCGGCCATGCCCGGGTGGTGCAGGACGTGCCCCCGTACATGCTCATCGACGGCCACAGCGGCTGCGTCTGCGGCCTCAACGTCGTGGGCCTGCGCCGCAGCGGCCACACCGCGGCAGACATCACCGAGTTGAAGGACGCCTACCGGACGATCTACCGCCGAGGTCTGCCGTGGAAGCAGGTGCTCGAGGCCCTGCACGCGGAGTTCGGCGACGGGCCGGTGGCCCACCTCCGCGGCTTCCTCGCCGGCGGCTCCCGCGGCTTCGCCCAGGAACGCCGCGCGCCGCCGTCGTCGGCGACGCTCAAGCTGCGGGTTCCCGACGAGGAGCCCGCCCAATCCCAGGCCCGGGCCCGGGCGGGCTGACGCAGGCTCCGTCAGTCGTCGCCGGCGGCCGATGACGGCGCCGACTCGTCAAGGCCGTAGCGTTGCAGCTTCCGGCGCAGCACGGACCGGTCGATGCCCAGCATCTTGGCGGCGAGCGACTTGTTGTTCATCGTGGCCGCGAGCGTGCGCTCGAGGTGCACCCGCTCCACGTCCGCGAGCGTGGGCCAGTCGTCGGCGTCATCGTCGGCGGCACGCCCGGCGGGCGGCGGCGTGGGACCGGGCTGCGGCGGCCGCCCGGCGGCGTCGGCCGGCACCCGCGGCTGCACGCGGAACACACCGGGCAGCACCGTCGGCGACACGACGCCACGGTTCGCCGCCGCCGCCATCGCGGCGAGGCTGGCGGGCTGCGGCGCGGCGGCGGGAGCGGCGTCGCCCGAGGCCGCGTCGATGCCCATCAGCCCCGTGAGCGCGTCGGGGTCGATCTCGTCCCCCGAGGAGAACATCACGGCGCGCTCGAGGACGTTCTCCAGTTCGCGGACGTTGCCCGGCCAGGCGTAGCCCTGCAGCACCTCCACGGCGGCGGCGGAGAGCGTGCACATCGGCATGCCGTGCCGCGCGGCCAACTCGGCCAGGTATCGCTCCGCGAGCACGGGAATGTCCTCGGGCCGGTCCCGGAGGCCGAGCGTGCGGATCGCGACGACGTTGAGCCGGTAGAACAGGTCCTCGCGGAAGCGGCCCTCCTCGACCTCGCGGGCAAGGTCGCGGTTCGTGGCCGCGAGCACGCGGACATCGACGGGCACCCCCTCGTGGCTGCCCACCGGCACCACGACCCGCTGCTGCAGCACGCGGAGCAGCTTGGCCTGCAGCTCGAGCTCCATCTCCCCGATCTCGTCGAGGAAGATGGTGCCGGTGTCGGCGGCGCGGAAGCATCCGAGCGTCGCCGACGTCGCGCCCGTGAACGATCCCTTCACGTGGCCGAACATGTGGCTCGCGAACAGCGTGCCTGTGGTCACGGCGCAGTCCACCGGGATGAACGGCCGCGCGGACCGGGGGCTGCAGCCGTGGATGGCACGGGCGATCAGCTCCTTGCCGGTGCCGCTCGGCCCCATGATCAGGACGCTCGATTGGTGGGCGGCCACCAACTCGATGGACCGCCGGACCTGTTCGGCCCATGCGGAGACCCCCGCGATCCGCTGGAGCGCCGATTCGGCGCGCGTCTTGTCAGCCATGGAAGCCATCGTGGCGGTCGCCGCGGTTCGTCCCGTCGTCGGGTATACCGAACGGCCGCCGGGGCCGCCAGCGGCGACCGCGGGGGGCGAATCACCGCCCCCCCCGCCCCTGAAACGCCCTCCGCGAGGGGGTCCGGTGATGCCGGTCGCACCGACCGTCTGGCCGACGCCGTTTTTTCGCTCGCGCCGGGATGTCGCCCGGTTGGGAAAGCGAGGCAAAGATTGAGGGTGCGGCCCCGAGCCGCCCGACGCCACCGGACCAGCCTCCCATGCCCCCCAACCCCCCTCCCGACCCCCCCCCCCCTAACCCCCCCCCCCCCCCCCCCCCTTCCCCCCCCCCCCCC
>JBJTPA010000118.1:0-4037 GCA_046074885.1 Planctomycetaceae bacterium | reverse complement strand
CACCACACTGACTCAGCCTCGGCGTGTTGCCGGGCACCGTCGACTGACCCCGGCTCCTCCGTAGGCGAGGGAACCGGGAACAGCAGCACGGATGAGTCCAACTCCGGGTTGGAGCAGACTCATCAAGGAACAAACGTCGGGGCGACAGGACTTGAACCTGCGACCTCTTGACCCCCAGTCAAGCGCGCTAGCCAGACTGCGCCACGCCCCGAAACCGCCGGCCGATATGCGGGACTCTCGCCTCGCACGCGACCGACTGACACACTATCGCAGAACCGCCCGCAGGCTTCAACACGTGCTTTTCGATCCCCCGAACACGGCAACTTCGATGCCCGCCACACCTCCCTTCGCCTCGCGGCTCACCACGGCCGTCCGCGCACAGCATACGCCCGCCTGTGTCGGCCTTGACCCGCGCCGCGAGTCGCTTCCCGAGGCCCTCGGTGCCGCCGACATCACCGATCCGCGGAAGCTCGCGGACATCTTCGCGAAGTTCTGCCGCGAGGTCATCGATGTCGTCGCGCCCCTCGTGCCCATCGTCAAGCCGCAACTTGCCTGCTTCGAGGCCGTCGGGCCCCACGGCATGACCGCCCTCGCCGACATCATCACCCACGCGCGGTCGAAGGGACTGCTCGTCCTCGCCGACGGCAAGCGCGGCGACATCGGCTCCACCGCCGAGGCCTACGCCGACGGCTGGCTCGCCGGGACCTGGGCCACCGACGCCGTCACCGTGAACCCCTGGCTCGGAATCGACTCCATCGAGCCCTTCGTGAAGACCGCCGAGGCGCGGGCCGCCGGCATCTTCGTGCTCGTGAAGACCTCGAACCCCGGCAGCAAGGATTTTCAGGATCTCCGGTCCGACAATCGCACGCTCTACGAGCACGTGGCCGCGGGCGTCGAAGCACTCGCGGCCCGCACGACGGGGGGCGAGAAGTACGGCGCCGTCGGTGCCGTCGTCGGCGCCACCTTGCCGCGGTAACTCGACGAACTCCGGGCCGCCATGCCGCACGCGTGGATCCTCGTGCCCGGTTTCGGCAAGCAGGGCGGCCGGGCCGCCGACGTCCGCGGCGCGTTCGACGCCGACGGCCTCGGTGCCCTCGTCGTCAGCGCCCGCGACGTGATCTTCGCCCACGCGCGGCCCGAGATGAACGCCGGGCTCGCCCCCGGCCAGTGGCAGACCGCCGTCGAGCGGGCCTGCCACGACATGATCGACCGCCTCGCGGCGGACACGCCGGCGAGCCGCCTGCGGGCCGGGTGACCGCCCGTCCAACGGCCCGGTGTTCTGTCGAGGAAGAGATAAAGTCCGTGCTGGGATCGTCCCACAGCCCGGAGTCCCGTCACTACCGCTCCGGGCTCACGGCCGGATGGCAACGCCGAGAGCCTCGCCCAACCGGATCCAGTCTCGGAATCCGGACTCGACAATCCACCGCAACACGCTCATGTCGATGTCCTCGTACTGGTGAACGGCGACGTTGCGGGAGCCAACCATGCCGCACAGGGATGCGGTCAATGGCCGGTCGAGGACCCCGGCCCGCTCCAGGAGAAGGAACGCGTCGGCGGTGCTTTGTGGCACACCAAGATGACGTTCTGCCACGATGTGCATCGCCACGTCGATGGCAGCCTGGCAGGCCCGTTCGATGTTGAGCGTCAGCGCATCGACGCGGGTGAAATCATCGAGTGCCGGACAGGCATGAAATTCGTCCCGCATTCGGCGGATACACCGCTCGATAATCGCCGCCTTGTTGAGCAGGATGTCGTCAGGCGGCGTAGGCACGGAGCACCTCCCGCCGCGCCTCCTGCAGCGACGCATACATCGACAGGGAGAGCATGGCGAATCGTGCCGTCACGCGATGATCCCGCTCAAAGATGAGCCGGCCCGTGGCGATGGCTTCCTTCGCGTAGACGACGTTCGATATCGACAACACCCCGAGATCGACCGGGCGTCCAAGCACCGCCGCCAAACGCCCGGCCAGCCGCAGCCGCTCCTCGACCGGAAGATGCCCGGCCCCTCGGCACAAGACGGCGATATCGACATCGCTGTCGGGACGCAGCCGCTCCGCAACCGCCGACCCGAGGAGATACGCGGTCTCGATGGAGTCGCAGAGTCGCAACTCACCGATCACCGCGTTGAGCTGCTGCTCGTTGATCGCGGTGCCTTGCATCGTGGTCACGCCCGTTTTCCCACAATCCCGCCACGTCGATCCATCACCCAACGGGATTGTACCGCCGCAGGCGGAGTCTTGGAGGCACCCTCACCCCGGCCCTCCCCCAGAGGGCGAGCGAGAGGACGTCCGCGCCTCACACACCCGCCCCTCACAAGCCTACCCCTCACGCGTTCGCCGCGTGCAAGAGCCGGGTGATCAGCGGGAGGAGCTGCTTCTTCCGGCTCACCACGTTCTCGAGCTCGTAGAGCCCGCGGTCGAGCTTCGGGTAGTTCGCGTCCTCCCAGGCGTCGCTCTCGCGCGAGAGCAGCAGGAGCGACCCGTTCGTGACGACGTCGGTCACGAGCAGGGCCGCGAAGTCGAGCCGCTGGCGGCGGGCGTGCTCCTCGAGGGCCACCCTCAGGTCGTCCTTCCGCTCCCAGAAGAGGTCGAAGCCCGTCTCCTCGATCTGCGAGATCGAGAACCGCGTGCCCTGCTCCGTGAACTCCTTGCAGTCCTCGCGGACCACGTCGGCAGGAGCGCTCGACCGCAGCGCCGACCCGATCTCGAAGAACTCTCCTGCGTAGGCCTCGAGGTCCACAGGGCACAGCTGTGCGAGCCAGGCCAACGCGTCGCGGTCCACGTCGGTCGTCGTCGGCGACTTGAGGTTCAGCGTGTCGGAGATGATCCCCGACGCCATGGCGAGCGCGATCCCCGGCTCCGGCACGAGCCCCGCCGCCCGGAATTGCCGGGCCACGAGCGTGCAGGTCGAGCCCACCGGCTCCATCACGAAGCGGATCGGCTGCGTGCTCTTGAGCCCGCCGCCGAGCCGGTGGTGGTCGAGCACCTCCACGATCTCGGCCTCGTCGGCCCCGCTGACCGCCTGGTCGAGCTCGTTGTGGTCCACGAGCACGAGCCGCGGCCGCGGCGGGCTGATCACGTCGCTCTTGAACGCCAGGCCCGCGAGCCGGCCGTCGTCGCCCACCACCGGAAACACCGGCTGCGTCGCCCGCTCCACGTGCGGCCGCGCCTCGGCCACCGTCGCCCGCCCCGGCAGCGTGATCACGTCGGCGTCCACCACGGGGTCGATGACCTGCGACGACTTGAGCCGCAGCGTGGTGTTGACGGTGTCGTAAGGGCTCTGGATGACCGACACGCCGCGGGCCTTCGCGAGCTCGACGAGCCCCGCCGAGAGCGTGAAGCCGCCCGTGATCACGAGCGCCCGCACGCCCCGCTCGATCGCCGGCAGCTGGATCGTGGGGCGGTCGCCGCAGACGACGACGAGCTGCTCCCGCGGATACTTCTTCATCCGCTCGGTGAAGCCCTCGGCACTCATCGCCCCCACCATCACGAGCAGCCGGTCGCGGCGCGCGGGCTCGGTGGCGTGGAGGATCGTGCCGCCGAGCACCGTGCGGATCTTCTCCAGGCTCGTCTCCACCATGCGGGCCCGCGTGGCGTCGGCCGCGTCGGTGAAGAACAGCTCCATCAGATGGAGCACGGAGAGCACGCCCACCACCCTGCGGTCGGCGTCCACCACGGGGATCGCCCGCAGGTCGTGGGCCCGCATCCGCTCGTAGGCCTCGTGGAAGGCGTCGCCGAACGAGGCCGTCACCACCTCGCGGCGGCAGACGTCCTCCACCTGCGGCCGCACGTCCATCACGATCCGCGGCGCGGCGAGGCCCGCCCGCTCGAGCACGTACTCCGTCCGCTTGTTCGGCGGGCCGCACGAGCAGGCCACCGCGTCGGGCCGCGTCGTCCGCCGCAGCAGGTCGGCGTAGGAGAGCGCCGAGCAGATCGCGTCGGTGTCGGGGTTCCGATGCCCGAAGACGAGCAGGCTCACGCGATCACGCTTCCCCGGGCGCCTGGTACCAGCAGGCGAGCGAGGGATCCCAGTCGAGC